>CAZSQF010000159.1:0-7108 GCA_964608935.1 uncultured Actinomycetota bacterium
ACCGACGTCCGAGCCGGCGTCGGGCTCGGTGAGCACCATCGTGCCGCCCCACCGCCGCTCGATCATCGGGCGGACGAACCGGCGGCGCTGCCCCTCCGTGCCGACATGGTCGAGGATCCAGCCCATGAGCGGACCGATCGGCCACAGCGACGCGGTCCCGTGGGCGCCGGACAACAGCTCCGCCCCCGACCACCGCAGCGTCGGCGGGGCGCCGAACCCCCCGAGGTGCTCGGGCAGCGGCACCAGGTGCCACCCGGCCTCGTACAGGGCGCGCAGGGCCGCGTCGAGCTCGTCGGGGATCGTCACGTCACCGTCTGCCGACAGCTCGAGCGGCGTGCGATCGGCCGGGACGAACGACTCCGCCCAGATCGAGGTGCGTGCGAAGCGTTCGAGCTCGTCGAGCAGCAGGCGCGCCTGGTCGCGGTCGATGGCCGCGAACGGGCCGCTGCCGAGGTACTCGTCCACGCCGAGCACCTCGAAGAGGTTGAACTCGATGTCGCGGAGGTTGCTGCGGTAGTGGCTCACGCCGCGTCCTTTGCTGCCTCGTCGCCGGGTCGCCGCCATACCTTGAGCGTCTGCTACATATTGGAGCGTATACTCAATTTCAGCGGGTTGCCAGGTGCTGGGATTCAATCGGCCGACCCCGGTAACGTCCGTGGAGGGATCCGTCGAGGAGGGGCAGGTTGGCGCGCTATCGCGTGGGTCTCGAGACGCGCGAGCGGATCCTCGGCGCGACGCGACGACTGCTGTCGGAGGTCGGCATCGAGGGGGTCACGCTCAAGGCCATCACCGACCAGGCGAGCATCGGCGCCGGCAGCTTCTACAACCTGTTCGACTCCAAGGAGGCGGCCGTCTTCGAGGTCGTCCACGAGGCGATCGAAGCCGTCGACCCCGACCCGTCGGGGGCGGGGCGCGACTCGTTGGCAGACCTCGTCGACGCGTTCGTCACGTTCATCACCGAATCGTCGCCGATCGCGCGCATCTACCTCCAGCTGGCGGCAGGACGCGGGCTGACCGACCCGTCCATCGCCGCGCGCGTGCTGCGCAGCCACCGTCGGCGCGTCGAGCGGTTCGCCGACGCATGGCAGCGTGAGGATCCGAGCCTGTCGGGTGAGGAGGCACGACGCCGGGCGGAGGTCACGTTGTCGGCGCTCACGGGCCTCGGCCTGACGGCGCTGCTCGACCCCGACTTCGACATGGGTGGCCACGCCGCGCACCTGGTCCCGGATCGTGCGACCCTGGTCGACCGGTCGTGACCACACACCCGCGGATGCGGATCGTCGTGCTCGCCGTGCTCGCGGGCCTGGTGGCCGCCTGCGCGACGGACGATCCGGCCGAGGTCGCCGGCGTCACGCTCGAGCAGGACGAGGACGCCTCGGACGACGACGGGGAGGAAGACGTGTCGGGATCCGACCAGGACGATGCCCCCCAGGAGCCGCCGCGCGAGCCGGCCGCCGCCCCGTTCGTGCTCGGGGCGGAGACGAGCGACATCGGGGTCAACCACCGGTTCGAGGACGACGGCGTCGAGCTCGGCGGCGGCCAGGTGCTCGAGCAGGACCCCGTGACACGCCACCTCGTGGCCGATGCGCTCCGCGACGGCGAGCAGATCCGTTGCCAGGCCATCCTCCACGCGCCGACCGACCGGTCGATGATCGTCACGGGTGAGCTGACGGTGACCCTCGTGCTCGAGGGGCGCGACGGCCAGGTCACCCGCGTGACCCGCCAGACGTTCGATCTCGACGCCGACGTGGACGCGGGCGAACACCTGGAGCTGGACCCGAGCGAGGCGTACGACGTCGACACGACCTCGTTGCGAGCCGTGTGGTGCGAGGCGGTGCACCAGCCGGCCTGACAGGTCGCGGCAGTCGGCGGGCTGCACAGATCGATTGGACAGCAACGCGTGGACGGCATCATCGGCCTCCTGCTCGTGGCCGGCCTCATCGCGGCCAACGGCCTGTTCGTGGCGGCCGAGTTCGCGCTCGTGTCGGTGCGCCGGCCCGTGGTCGAGGACCTCGCGCGGTCGGGGGACCGTCGCGCCAGGATCGTGGCCCGCGAGCTGTCCGACCTGTCGTTCGCGCTGTCCTCGGCACAGTTCGGCATCACGGTCACGTCGCTGTTGGTCGGCTACCTGGCGGAGCGCACGATCGGAGACACGCTCGTCCGGCCGGTGCTGGCGCTCGTCGGCATCCCCGAGGCCGCGGCACTCGGCGTGACGGTGGGGGCAGCGTTCCTCATCTCGACGCTGACCCAGATGGTGGTCGGCGAGCTGTTCCCGAAGAACCTCGCGATCGCACGCCCGCTCGGCGTGGCCCGGGCCGTGACCCCGCTCACGCGCGTGTTCGGCATCGGGCTCGGCTGGCTCATCCGGGTCTTCCACCGGGCCGCGGCCACCCTGGCCCGACTCGTGTTCCACGTCGACGCCAGCGAGGGGCTCGCCGCCGGGCACTCCCTCGACGAGCTGTCACGCATCATCGAGGTCTCCGGCGAGGAGGGCAGCCTCAGCAGCGAGCAGGCCGAGCTGCTGCAACGCGCCGTGGAGCTCGGCGACACCCGCGTGGGCGAGGTCATGGTCCCGCGACCCGACGTGGCATGGCTGACCACCGACGCCACCCTCAGCGACCTGCGGGCGGAGGCGCAGCGGACCGGGCACAGCCGCTTCCCGGTGCGTGGCGAGACCGAGGACGAGGTGGTGGGAACGGTCCACGTCAAGGACCTGCTCACCGTGCCCACGGAGGCACATCCCGACACGCCCGTGACCGACGCCGTCACGCCCATGCTGGCCGTGCCCGAGAGCGAACCCCTCCGACAGCTGCTGGGCGACCTGCGCCGCGAACAGCGGACGTTCGCGCTGGTCGTCGACGAATACGGAGGCACCGCCGGCATCGTCACGGTCGAGGACGTCCTCGAGGTCCTCGTCGGGGACATCGAGGACGAGTTCGACCGTGACGGGCACACCATCCGGCGGGTCGGGGTCGGCCGCCATCTGGTCCGAGGGTCGCTGCGGATCGAGCGCATGGGGGCACTGCTCGGCTTCGAGCTGCCCGACGGCGAGTACGAGACCGTGGCCGGCTTCGTCCTGGACCGGCTCGGGCACATCCCGGTCCCCGGGGAGGCGGTCGAGCACGAGGGCTGGGAGTTCGAGGTCGTCCGCGTGGAGGGTGTGCGCATCACCGAGCTCGCGGTGCAGCCTGCGGCGGAGCCAGGCCCATGAGCGTGGTGGCCGTGTCGGCCGATGCCGTCGTCCAGGGGACGTTCAGCCCCGTCGCGCTGCTCGTCGGTGTGGTCCTGCTCGTGCTCAACGGCGGGTTCACGGCCGCAGAGATCGCGCTGCTCGCGACCCGACGGGCGAGGATCGAGGAGGCGGCGGAGGCCGGCGATCCACGAGCCCGGCGCGCCATGAAGGCCCTGACCGAGCTCAGGATCACCTTCTCCGGCGCCCAGCTCGGCATCACGATGAGCTCCGTGGGGCTCGGCGTCGTGGCCGAGCCGGCCGTCGCGGCGCTGGTCGGCGAGTGGCTGGGCAGGAGCCCGCTCCCGAGCGGCCTGGTGCCCGGGCTCGCGTTCGTTATCGCGCTGTCGCTGGTGGTGTTCCTGCACATGGTCGTGGGCGACATGGCGCCGAAGAACCTCGCCATCGCCCGTGCCGAGGAGGTCGCCCTGCGCCTGGCACGGCCGCTCGGCTGGTTCGTGACCGTGTTCCGGCCGGTGATCGTGCTGCTCAACGAGGCCACGAGGCTGCTCGTGCGGCTGGTCCGCGTCGAGCCCGTGGACGAGCACAAGCTCGTCCACACGCCCGAGGAGCTCGTCCTCGTGCTCGCGGAGTCCCGGCAGATGGGGACGATCCCGGCCCAGGACGCGCGGGTCATGGGGGCGGCCCTGCGGCTGTCGGCGATCGATGCCGAGGCCGCCATGACCCCCCGCGTCGATCTGACCGTCCTGCCCGAAGCCGCCTCGTTGCTCGACGTGCTGGACGTCGCGCGCGAGACCGGTCACACCCGGATCCCCGTCTACCACGACGACATCGACCACATCGTCGGCCTCGTCCACGTCAAGGACGTGCTCATCCGCGACGACGACGAGCTGCCCCGGCTCACCGTCGCCGACCTCCTGCGACCCATCCCGGCGGTACCCGAGTCACGCGACCTCGAACAGCTGCTCCGCGACATGCTCGAGGACCGCAGTCACGCCGTGCTCGTCGTCGACGAACACGGCGGCACCGCGGGGATCGTGACCCTCGAGGACGTGATCGAGGAGCTGGTCGGCGAGATCGAGGACGAGTTCGACACCGGGCAGCGTGCCCGGCGCGCCGCGGAGCAGGTCTGGATCGTCCCCGGCACGATGCGCCGTGACGAGGTCGAGCGGCTCACGGGCATCGACCTCGGCGAGGGCGAGTCCGAGACCGTCTCGGGAGCGATGGTCGAACAGCTGGGACGGCTGCTCGAGCGGGGTGATCGTGTCGACGTCGGGGGATGGGAGCTGACCGTGCTCTCGCTCGACGGCCGCCGTGCCGCCGAGGTCGAGGTGAGGGCACCCCGGGGCAGCGCGTCGTAGTCCGTCCGGTGGCGCCCGAGCCGGTCGCAGCCGGCGTCTACATTCCCGTGCGGTCCCGACCTGCGAGGCCACGTGACCGACCCCCGCTCCGACCCGCCCGCCCACCGACACCCGCGTAGCCGGGCTGCTGCCGCCCTGCGGCGTCTCGGCCACGCGCTGATGGGCCACGATGCCGACGATGCCCTGCTCGAGCAGGTCGCGGAGGCCGCCGACCGCGTCGCCGCCGACCTCGAACAGCAGCCACGCCGGGAACGCGACCTCGTCGAGCTCAAGCGCCGGATGTTCGAGGTCGAGGTCCCAGACGGTGCCGACATCGTGCACTTCGACGAATGCTTCGTGTCCGGGCCGTGGAACCCGATGGGCATCGCGGTGCGGGTCCACCGCGACGGGGACGAAGCGGTCGCCCGGGTCGAGCTCGGACCGGCCTTCGAGGGGGCGCCGGGCCGCTCCCACGGGGGGATCGTCGCCGCCATCTTCGACGACGTCCTCGGCTACCTCGTGACCCTGTTCCAGCAGCCGGCGTTCACGGGCGAGCTGACCGTGCGGTACCACGCGCCGACACCGATCGGCCAGCCGCTCGAGTTCCGGGCCAGGATCGTGGGTCGGGAGGGGCGCCGCATCCGCATGTCGTCCGCGGCCACCGCGGACGGCGAGGTCGTCGCCTCCGCCGACGCGGTGTTCGTCGCCATCGATCCGGCGCGGCTGCGGCCCTGACCTGGCACCGGGTCCTACGACGGGTGCAGCGGCAGGCCGCCTTCACCGCCGCCGCGCTTGGGGTCGACGTCCCCGAAGACGTCATCGACGGCCGGGAGGCTGTCGACGGCGTGCTGGAGGGGATGGAGGAACGGCAGGGCCGTCGGGTCGAGCTCCTCCGAGGCCACGAACTCGGTCAGATGGTCGCCGTCGTCGAAGGTGGCCGCGGTCAGGTGGGGCGGGTGGCGCCGCGCGCCGAAGACGACCACGACCGCGTCCTGCTCCGCGACGTCGGCCTCCGCGACGAACCCCCAGCACGGGACCTGGTCGGCGGTGACGTGGTCCTCCGCCAGCTGGGCGAGCACCGCATGGCGCGCCTCGTCGTCGTCGGGGAAGTCCGGCAGCGTGACCAGGCGCGTCCGCTCGGCCGTCGGCAGCACGACGGTGGGCGGGATCGGCCGCCCCCGCGAGCCCAGGAGGTCGAGCGCGGCCTCCTGGCACACGTAGCGGAGCTCTTCGAACTGCACGGGGACGCGCCTCGTGTCGGCGGTTGTCGCCTCACGACGGTAGCGAGTGGCCGTCCGCGGTCGGCCACACGCTGGTGGTCGCGCCGACCGACGCGGATGACACCGTGCGCGCGTACTTCGCCAGCACGCCGCGGGTGTAGCGGGGCGGCAGCGGCTGCCAGCCCTCCCGCCGGGCGGCCAGCTCGTCCTCGTCGACGAGCAGCTCCATCGTGCGGTTGGGGACGTCGATGCGGATGCGGTCGTCGTCGCGCACGAACGCGATCGGCCCTCCGTCGGTCGCCTCCGGCGCGACGTGCCCGATCGAGAACCCGTGAGTCGCCCCCGAGAAGCGGCCGTCGGTGAGCAGTGCGACCGTCGAGCCGAGGCCGGCGCCCTTCACCGCGGAGGTCACCGCGAGCATCTCGCGCATCCCCGGCCCGCCCTTCGGGCCCTCGTAGCGGATCACGATGACGTCGCCGTCACGGATCCCGCCCGTGAGCACGGCCTGCATGGCGTCCTGCTCCCCGTCGAACACGCGGGCGGGCCCTTCGAAGCGCTGCTGCTCCGCCGTCATGCCGGCGATCTTCACCACCGCGCCCTCCGGGGCGAGCGAGCCGCGCAGGATGGCGATGCCGCCGTCCGCATGGATCGGATCCGACAGCGGATGCACGACGTCGCCGTCGGGGGCCGGCGGGGCCAGCGCCTCGAGCTCTTCGCCGATGCTGCGGCCGGTGACCGTCAGGCAGTCGCCATGGAGCAGGCCGGCGTCCAGCAGCTCCTTCAGGACGACCGGGACGCCACCGACACGGTCGAGGTCGGTCATGACGTAGCGTCCGGCCGGCTTCGTGTCGGCGATGTGGGGCACGCGCCGGCCGATCCGGTCGAAGTCGTCGATCGACAGCTCGACCTCGGCCTCCCGCGCGATCGCGAGCAGGTGCAGGACCGCGTTGGTGGATCCTCCCACCGCCATGACGACCGAGATGGCGTTCTCGAGCGCCTCCCGAGTGACGATCCGGCGCGCGGTCAGCCCCTCCTCGAGCAGTGCGACCACCGCCTCGCCGGAGCGACGGGCGAACGCGTCGCGTCGCGGGTCGGGCGCCGGCGGTGCCGACGAGCCGGGCAGGGCCAGGCCGAGCGCCTCGACCGCCGAGGCCATCGTGTTCGCCGTGAACATGCCGCCACAGGCGCCCTCGCCGGGGCAGGCGGCGCGTTCGATCGAGGCCAGCTCCTCGTCGTCGATCTGGTCACGGCCGCGTGCCCCGACCGCTTCGAACACGTCCTGGATGGTGATGTCGCGGCCGTCGTGGTGGCCGGGCAGGATCGACCCCCTTGCCGGTCAGCTTCTGCGCCACCAGTCG
>CAZSQF010000160.1:0-7100 GCA_964608935.1 uncultured Actinomycetota bacterium
GGCGCACTAGACCGCAACCCCACCGACCTCGTCGCGACCGACCTCGCCGGAGCAACCGGCGCCCGATAGACGGGCGATCCACTCACGGCTGCCGTAGCCAGCGCTCGGCAGCCGCAGTGATTGGGCGCTCACGCTCGGATCGTCCGCCGCGCATAGGTGACGGGCGTCGCGGTGTCGGCAGCAGCGCGGACTCCGGCTGCCCCGAGCCGGGTGGATTCCGCCCTACTTCCCCTTGCCAGACCCGCTGCTCTGAGGCGTCTGCTTCGTGGCTCCGGGGGCGGGTCCACTGGGAGGCGGCTTGAGTGAAGACGCGGGCTTAGAGGACGATCCGTAGCCGCCACGCTTCTCTACGGAGCCGGTGCGCCGAGAACCGTTGTCCTTGGCTGCCATGCGTTGGCCTCCCTCAGGAGTCGATGAACTCAAGGTACTCCACCTCCTCCCACCGCACGAGCAGACCGCCAGGTCCCAACCGTGGTCGGCCGTCTTCGTCGAGTGCGAACTCCCCGGTCTCGGGATCGACTTCAACCGAGGCGGCAAGGTAGAGATCTTGTGGCTCGGGAGAGCCCGCGGCGTACGACCGCTTGCCGTTGGCGTCGGCGTACGCACCGCCGAGCCAGGTTCCCGACTTCAGGCGGCAACGAAGCCAGCCATCAATGTGGTACTGGAACAAGTAGTCCCAAGCTCGAGGCGCTGGATCTGGGCCGGCAACGATTTCGGCGATCTGCCAGCCGCGCCGGAGACCCACTCCCAGAACGGTCCCCGCGACCAGAGGTACGCCGACGTAGGCGAGTGGCACCGCTGCCAGCCACCACGGAAGTGGCCTACCCGCGACGACATCCCCTGTGAAGTTCGCGTGCAGCGCGTACAGCGGGCTGGCAAAGACGGCCAGGAGCACGGCTGAACCACCCACGAAACGGAGAATCCGATCACTCAGGCCTATCCCGTAGCGGCCAGCCTGACGCTCGAACGCCCAGACGTAGAGGGCTCCCGGCAGCAGCGCGATCACGATGACCACGACCGCTTGGAAGGTCGACGGCACGGTTGCTGGCCTCCAATGTCCCGAGCAGTGCCAGTATCACCATGCGGTGAGACATGCTGGTCTCGATGTGCCTCTGGCTGTGGACATCTTCGAGGTGATCATGCCCAGCAGCCGGAGCGTCGACGACGATGCTGGGTCTCCGCGACGAGGCACGCCGCGCCGGTGTCGCGACCGCCAGTCCAACGGCGTTGTTCCGCGATCATCGCCGTGATGATGTGCGCGTCACTCTCGGGGTCGCCCCGCCCACAACAGCGAAACGTCCGTGTTTGGCGGCTTCGACGACGCTGCCCCTGCCGGCTGCACGAGAATCAAGGTCGCCGTATGTTGTCCAGCATGCAGGAAGCGTGGCGGCCAGTCGCGTCGGACGGCCGGCTCGTGCAGTCGCCCGCCTCACCGAAGGAGGACGTGGCAGCATGACCAACGACCTTCACGCCGAGCGTCGAGATCCTGAACAACCTGAAGGTGCGTTCGATCTCATCGAGGCAGCCCAGGAACTCCTCGAGCAGGCCCGAGCGCTCGCCGCCGGTCGGGCGGCACGCACGCTCACGCCCGGCGCGGGTACGCCCCTCAAACAGACACTGCTGGCCATCACGACGGGCCAGCGACTGGATGAGCACCAAGCACCCGGCCCCGCGACACTCCAAGTGCTATCGGGCGACGTCATCATGCGAACCGGAGACAGCGAGCTGCAGCTGCGCCAGCATCACTGGGCTGCCATCCCCCCGGCCGCACACGACCTGCGTGCAGAGACGGACGCCGTCGTGTTGCTCACTGTCGCGATGTCCTCGCGAGACGCCGACTGAAGCGGGTGGAACTGCCACGAGCCCGGCAGCGCCGAACCGGTAGATGTCGCGGCGGGGTCAAGCGTGGCTGCGGTTGACGCCCACATCCGCAGTGATTATGGGCGGTACTCGTCAAGGGACTCAGCGCCCGTAACCACGTAGCGAAGTCAGCAGCGCCTACCGTGAATCTGGTCGAGGCGTCGCAAGCATGCCGATGCCAAGATCGTGGAGGCACATCAACAAGCGGGTGTTCAACCCGTAGGAGCTCCAGCGTGGCGAACGCCCGGTGCTCACCCACGTCGGCCGGATCTCGGGCAAGACCTACCAGACCCCACTCGACGCGCACCCCGTCGATCGCGGCTACCTGTTCATCCGGGTCTACGGCTCGGAGGCAGACTGGGTCCGCAACGTGCTCGCCGCAGGTCACGCCCGCCTCACGATCGAAGGTGAAGGACCTGGATCTCACCAGTCCGCGACTGGTCGACGAGAACGAGGCATGGGCGGCCCTTCCAGACACGGTCAAGCGTCCCCCGAGGTTCCTGCGTGTCACCGAGTTTCTGCGAATGGACCTCGCCGACCGGCGAGACCTCTTGGGAGCCAGGGTCTGCCCCCCGGCTGTCGATCGCGGCTGCCTGACGAGTTCTTCTCTCACGCTGACAAGGGTGTGGAGTCCACGGTCGCGCCTCGGTTGTCGTGTGCTCACCCGGGCGTTCGATCCGGGTGGACACCGGTGTTCGACGATCGGCGGACCCCTCTGTTGGTGCGGACACCTCAGACGGTGAGGACACCTCAGACGGTGAGGACCACTTTGCCTCGGGCGTGGCCTTGTCCGACGTACGCGACGGCACGCGGGGCTTCGCTCAACGGGTGGGTCCGTTCGATGACCGGCGAGACAGTGCCGTTCTCGATCCACGCGCCGAGCGTCAGCAGATCGTCGGGTCTCCATGCCTGCACCAAGAACCGGGCGCGTTCGCGGCTGAAGACCGTCGATGCTGCCGCGCCGAGCAGGCGGGGCAGGTTGGCCAGCCACCTGCGGTCGAGCATGCCGGCGTTCGGGATGAGGATCCCTCCGTCGGTAAGCACCCGCAGGGTGGCGGCCAGCGAGTGGCTCGCAGCGTTGTCGAAGACAACGTCGTAGCGTGCTGTGCCTGCGGTGAAGTCCTCCTCGGTGTAGTCGATGACGTGGTCGGCACCGATCGTCGTGGCTTGGTCCACGTTGCGTGTGCTGCACACAGCGGTCACCTCGGCTCCCAGTTTCTTGGCGACCTGGACTGCGTATGTCCCGACACCCCCTGACGCCCCGTTGATGAGCACTCGCTGACCAGCCTCGACACGGGCAGCGTCGCGAAGCCCCTGCAGCGCCGTGAGCCCGGCTATCGGGACGGCGGCCGCCGTGTCGAAGCCGAGACCGGCAGGCTTGCGGGCCAACCGCTTCTGCGGTGCCGCGGCGTACTCCGCGAACGACCCGAAGCCAACTCCGAACACCTCGTCGCCCGGGCTGAACCGCCTGACCTTGGCGCCTACCCGCTCGACCGTGCCGGCGAGGTCCTGACCGATGACCCGCCGCCTCGGCCTGGTCACCCCGTACACGGGTCGGATGACGTAGGGACTGCCTGTCACGATCGCCGTATCACCGGCGTTGACACTGGCTGCTGCCACTCGCACCAGCACCTCGCCGTCTCCGATCCCGGGCACGTCGACGTCACGGAGCTCGAGGACCTCTTCGGGTGGGCCGTACCGCCCGCGGACGATCGCCTTCACGGTTACCACCGACCTCCTGGGAACCCACACCCGCGCTCCCCCATCGCCTTCCTGTCCGGCATCGAGGTCAACGCGTCGAAGATGGCTCTCATCGGTACGCCGACCGGATCCAGGCCGCCATCCGCTCCGCCTGGTTACCGACGACTAGTTCCGCGGCCGAGACCTGTGTGCACGGGCCGTGGCTGTCCGGCGCGTCTCGACGACCGGGATGCTCTCGGTTTCCTCAGTGAGCGCATCCGAACGATATCCGTGACTGCCGCGCGGAGGGCGTGATGACGGCTGTCGCGCATACCTGCCTGCGGGTCGCCTACTCGAGATCGGCGGTCTTCCTCTCCTTCTCGACGCGGCCGCCTCAGGGCTGCGACGGTGAGAATCGTACGCACGGCCGCCCAACCGAGGCACAGGAAGGCGAGCACGGTCGCTCCCCAGCCGACGTCGGGGTAGAAGTGGCGGCCGGAGTCGAGCGGGACGGCCACGAACAGCACTGCCGCGGCGGTGATCCATCCGGCAGCGGGCACGACGACCCGACGCAGCCAACGCGGAGCAGCGCCTGCCCGACGCTCGCGTCTCCAACGTGGGAACCGTCGGACAACCTGGTGGAGGGCGGCGAGAAAGACGGCCACGACCATGGCCCAGACGGCGCCGGGTGCGGCGAGGGCCATCAGGGCGCTCGGCTCGGTCGGGGTCGGCTGGCGGTCGAGCAGGAGATCGGTGATGCCGAGGCTGAGGTCGTACTGTCCTTCGTGGCCGTTGGCGACGAACGCGCTGGCGTTGCTGAGCACCGCGACGCCGAGCCGCTCCTCGGGGACCATGATGAGGTGCGCGGTGAAGTGCCCGAGCGACCCGGAGTGGCTGACGACCTGCCGGCCGGCGTGCTCGTCGACGAACCAGCCGAGCCCGTAGCCACCCTCGAGCGGGAGGTCCCAGTCGGTGGGAACGACTCGCTCCTGGGCGATCCGGTCGGCCGTGGCGGGGACGGAGGGGTGGCCGTCGAGGTGGGCTCGGACGAAGGCTGCCAGGTCGCGGGCGGTGGAGCCGATGTAGCCCATGGCCACGCCGGCTTCGTCATAGGGGAAGTCGGCCGGCCGCCAGCGTCCGAACCAGCGGGCGTGGCCGGCCGCGAGATCTGCCGCGGTCGGGTCGTCCTCACGGGCGAAGGATCGGTCCATGCCGAGCGGGTCGAACACGCGGTCCTGCAGAGACTGCGCGAAGGGCCGTCCGGTGACCTGTTCTGTGACCGCGGCGAGGAGTTGCGCGCCGGCGTTGCTGTACTCGAAGTCGCCGCCGGGCTGGCTGGCGAGCTGTTGGGCCATCAACTCACGGACGCGACGCTCGAGGGCGTCGTCGCCTCGGTGGACGTCGACGGTGCCGGCGAGGCCGACCATCATCGACAACCCACCGGTGTGGTTCAGGAGCTGGCCCACGGTGGCGTCCTCGAACCCGTTGGGGACGGTGCCGGTGACCGTTTGGAGGTGGGGCGCGACCGCCTCGTCGAGGGACAGCCGCCCTTCGGCGACCAGTTGCTGGACGACCAGCGCGGTGAAGGGCTTGCTGGACGATCCGATGATGAACGGCGTGTCGGGCGTCACCGGACGGTCGGCTGGTCCGGCCTCGCCGTAGCCGGCGAGGTGGACGATCTCGCCGTCACGGACCACGGCCACCGCCGCCCCGGGGACGTCCTGGGCGGCGAGCCGCTCGGTGACCCAGTCGTCGATCGCTCCGGAGTTCGCAGATCGGACCTCCTCTGAGGTGGCCGCGGCTGCGGCTGCGGTGGGTAGCACCGTGGAGGCCATCACGGCGACGGCGACGATGTGGCTGCGTGCGGTCCTGGAGTGCATTGTGCTCTCCTACCCGGTCTCGGGTCGGGTCAGTCCAGGTCTGGGCAGGCCCGAAGAGTCGCCCAGGCGGCGCAGAGCCACCCTCCGGCCTCGTCGCAGCTGCCGTGATGTTGATGTAGGCGGCGGCGATGGCCGCCACGCCGTCGGTTGTCCACCAGGCGGCGGTCTCGACACCGACCCTGCTCGCCATCAGGGCGCCGCCGGCGATGCTGACGGCCAGCGTGGCGGCGATCGCGGCTGCGACGAACGTCGTGAGCGCAAGGACCTTGTCGGCGAGCACCTTGAGCCGGTTGGGCTCGGTCACGAACAGCATCCGGATGGTGCCCTTGTGGAACTCGCCGGCGAGGTTGGAGGCGAACAGGGCCAGCGCGACGATCCCGAGGAAGACGGCCATGTCGGTGACAACGAAGACGGAGCCCTCGGGCATCGACAGCATCGATGTGGTGACCACGAGGTCGATGTTGCGGCCGCCTGCACTCTCGAACGCCAGGATGGTGAACAGCAGCGTGAAGCCGATCATGGTGCCGCCGAACCCGACCAGCGTGGTGGGTCGAGACAGCTTGACCCACTCGGAGGTAAAGGCCCGCATCAGCTGCCCCCTCCCTTGGTGTCACCGGTCATGGCGAAGAACGCCTGTTCCAGGTCGGCGGAGGTGGCCTGGAGCTCTGCGAGCGTGATGCCGGCTTGCCAGGCGAGACGGTTGAGATCGGCGGTCCAGTGGGCTGGCGCGACGATCTCGATGGCGCCGTTGACCCGTGCCGCCGGGTAGCCGGCGTCAGCGACGAGCTCGATGAGACGGCCCGTATCGGTGGCGTCGTGTGCTGCGGCACGGATGGTGGGCGAGTTCCGGGCGAGCAGGTCGGCCATCGGCCCGCTGAAGACCACGCCGCCGTGATCGATCATCACGATCGAGTCGCAGGCGGCCTGGATCTCCGCCAGCAGGTGGCTCGAGACGAACACGGTCTTGCCGCGAGCACCGAGCTGCATCAGCAGGCTGCGGATCTCGACGATCCCTTGCGGGTCCAGGCCGTTGGTGGGTTCGTCGAGGATCAGCAGGTCCGGGTCCGGAAGCAGCGCCAAAGCGATCCCGAGCCGCTGCTTCATCCCCAGCGAGTAGTTGCTGTACCGGTCGCCACCGCGCTCACGCAGACCGACGATCTCCAGCAGTCCGGGCATCCGGCTGCGGTCGTGGCCGCCCAACCTCGCGAACACCTGCAGGTTCGCCTCCCCGGTCAGCGACGGATAGAACGCGGGCGCTTCGATCAACGCCCCGACCCGATGGAGATAGGCGTCGGGCCGGCCGATCGGGTGCGCGAGCACCTCACCGTCACCGCTGCTCGGCGTGATCAGGCCGAGCAGCATGCGGATCGTGGTGGACTTGCCCGCACCGTTCGGACCGACGAACCCGGCCACCCCACCCTCGGGCAGGTCGAGGTCGATCTCGTTGACAGCCCGAAGGTCGCCGAAGTCCTTGGTCAGACCGGCGGTTCGGATCGAACCCATGTGTCTACCGTCCCATCTGGATCTGCGGGCGACGCGGCGCGGCGGGCTCTGGCATCGACGCCGAGGACGTGCGGGGCCAGGTCCAGGCGGCGCGCAGGATGAAGGCCAGGAGCAGCACCTCAAGTACGACGCCGAGACCGTAGAAGTACATCCAGGACCCGCCGACCAGGTTGAACG
>CAZSQF010000161.1:0-7046 GCA_964608935.1 uncultured Actinomycetota bacterium
CTGATCGAGCGCGTCGTTCACGCCGTCGAGGCCGAACTCGCGCCCGATCACGGGTGTGATCCGGCCCTGGGCGACGAGGCGGATCGCCTGTCGAATGTCCGCGCGGGTGGCGCTGCGGGAGCCGGTGATCGACACCTCCCCGTAGACGAGCCGGACCGTCGGCGCCACCACCTCCGGGACGTCGTAGCCGACGATCACGACGTGTCCGCCCTTCCGCGCGGACAGCACGCCCTGCTCGACGGAGCCCTCGATGCCGACGAAGTCGAGGAACGCATCGACGCCCAGCCCGTCCGTGAGGTCGCGGATCTGGTCCGACACGGCGCCGTCGCGCGGATCGATCGATGCCGTCGCCCCCAGCTCCTCGGCCAGCGTCCGCCGCTCCGGCGTGCGTGCGATCGCGATCACGTCCGCGCCGGCCACGCTGGCGGCCTGGACGGCCGACAGCCCGAGCCCGCCCAGTCCATAGACGGCGACGGTCTGCGAGGGGGCGACCCGGGCGTGGTGGACGACGGCGTGATAGGGGCAGGCGACCGCGTCGGGAATCGTGGCGGCCTCGGTGAACGCCATGTCGTCGGGGATGCCGAAGAGGTTGTCGGCGGGGACACGGACGAACTCGGCCAGCGCACCGTCCTCCTCGAGCCCGAGCCGCCGCAGGTTGGCGCAATAGTCGAGCTGCCCGATGCGGCAGTAGGCGCACACGCCGCAGGAGAAGTCGAGGCCGACCAGCACGCGGTCACCCTCCCGGACATGATCGGCGACGCCGGGCCCCACGGCGGCGACCTCGCCCGCCAGCTCGTGCCCCGGCACGTGAGGCACCTCGACGGTCGGGATGACGCCGTCGACGACCTTGAGGTCGGTGCGGCACACCCCCGCAGCCCGGGCGCGGACCACGACCTGGCCGGGCCCGGGGTCGAGGTCGGGGACCTCCTGAAGCGCCAGGGGCGACTCGAACCGCTCCAGGACCGCGGCCCTCATGACGCCGCCTCGCCCGCGGCCGGGTCGACCAGCCACTGCCCGTACCACTCGGCCGCTTCCCGGGCGGCGACCTCGAGGTGCGAGAGGTTGCTGTACATGCTCATGTGCGTGCTGTGCTGCTGCACGAACAGGCGCTTCTTGGCAGTGGCGATCTCTCCGAACGCGGGGATCTCACGCTCCCACATCGTCAGGTCGTCTCCCTCCGCCACGATCATCAGCGTCGGGGTGTCCAGGATCCGCGGCAGGTAGGGGCGCATGTCGTAGGCCCACACGCCCTCCACGGACGCGATCGTCGAGTAGTGCTCGTGGCGGGGCGCCGACTCCTCCTTGATCTTCATGAACACCGGCTTGGTCTCGGGGTGGGGCCAGGTGACGACCTCGGTCTTGGGGTCGCCGGAGTGGGGCAGCGTGTGGTGCTCGCCGGTGAGGTAGCGCCGCCGGCGCTCCTCGTGGACGAGGGCCGTGAGCTCGCGGAACCCGACCGAGCCGTGGGCGCGCATCGAGTTGTACCAGCCCTCGATGACCGGGATCTGCGAGACGATGCACTTCACGCGCCAGTCCAGCGCGCCGACGGCCAGGACATGTCCGCCGCTGTAGGAGATGCCCCAGATCCCGATGCGTTCCGGGTCCAGGTCGGTGTGGAGCTCGTCGAGGTAGCTCACCGCGTCGATGGCGCTGCGGTAGTCGGCGATCTGCTTCCACGGGTCGATGTGCTGGCGCGGCTCACCGTCGCTGGCGCCGAAGTGGCGGTAGTCGAAGATCAGTGCCGCGCAGCCCGCATCCAGGAAGAACTGGGCGTATTCCGGCATGATCAGCTCTTTGACGTAGCACCAGCCGCCACCCATCACCACCACCGGCCAGGGCCCCGCCCCCTCGTCGGGCGTGTAGAGGTCGGCCCGGAGCATCGTCCCGGGGGTCTCGCTGGCGAACTCGATCTCCCGCTTCATCCCAACCCATCCTCCCGGCGCACGCGCTGCTCGCGGCGCGGTCATCTCGTCACGATGCAAACGTTCTTATCGCTGCTTGGATATGGTGTCAAGGTCTTCGAGGGCTCCATGGAACGCTTCGAGCACGTCATCGCCGGCCGCGCGGCCGCGCCGGCCCGCGGCGAGTATCTGCCCACCTACGACCCGGTGACCGCCGCTCCGTGGGCCGAGATCGCCCGCGGCAGCGACGAGGACGTGGATCGCGCCGTGTCGAGCGCGAGCGACGCGTTCGGGGTCTGGCGGGCAACCACGCCGTCGGATCGCGCGGAGCTGTTGTGGCGGCTTGGCGAGGTCGTCGCCGACCACGTCGAGGAGCTCGCCCGGCTCGAGTCCCGGGACATCGGCAAGGTCATCCGTGAGATGCGTGGCCAGATGAAGGGGCTGCCGCGCTGGTACCGCTACTTCGCCGGTCACTGTCATCGTCTGGAGGGATCGGTCATCCCGCTCGACAAGCCGAGCGTGTTCAACTACACGCTGCGCGAGCCCTTCGGCGTCGTCGGGATCATCCCTTCGTTCAACAGCCCGATCCTGTTGACCTCGTTCGCGCTGGCGCCGGCGCTGGCCGCCGGCAACACCGTGGTGGTCAAGCCGTCGGAGCATGCCTCGACGGCGGTGCTCGCCTTCGCGCGGCTGTTCGACGAGGCGGGGTTCCCGCCGGGCGTGGTCAACGTGGTCACGGGCTACGGCCACGAGGCCGGCGATTGGCTCGTCGGGCATCCTGACGTGCGCAAGATCGCGTTCACCGGTGGCGTCGACACCGCCCGGCTGGTGGCCAAGCGAGCCGCCGACGGGGTCAAGCCCACCATCCTCGAGCTCGGGGGCAAGTCGGCCAACATTGTGTTCCCCGACGCCGACCTGGAGTCGGCGACGAACGGGGTGATCGCCGGGATCTTCGCCGCGGCCGGCCAGACGTGCGTGGCCGGTTCGCGGCTCCTCGTGCACGACAGCGTCGCCGACGAGCTCGTCGCGGCGATCTCCGGGCGCGCCGACACGATCGTGCTGGGCAACCCCCTGGACGACGCGACCGAGATGGGACCGCTCGCGCAGGAGGGGTTGCGCGACCGCGTCGGTGAGCGGGTCCTCGAGGCGGTGGGCGCCGGCGCGACGGCCACGGCCGGCGGCGATGTGCGCACGGTGTCCGATCGTGGCGGCTGGTTCTACCCACCGACGGTGCTCGACGGTGTCTCCAACGACATGGCGGTGGCCCGTGAGGAGCTGTTCGGGCCCGTGCTGAGCGTCATCCGGTTCCGCGATGAGGACGAGGCCGTCGCGGTGGCCAACGACTCGCCGTTCGGCCTCGCGGCGGGCCTGTGGACCCGGGATCTCGGCCGCGCCCACCGGATGGCCCGGGAGCTCGACGCCAGCACGGTGTGGGTCAACACCTACCGGAGCCTGACCTACGCCTCGCCGTTCGGTGGCCGCAAGCTGAGCGGGCACGGTCGCGAGCTCGGATGGGAGGGTCTGCTCGAGTTCACCCAGACCAAGAGCGTCTGGGTCGAAACCGGCGACGAGCCGATGGGCGACCCGTTCACGCTGCGTTAGCGGTCGCCTCAGCCCCGCTCGGACACGCCGGCGTGACGCTGATCGACGTGCACCAGCACCGAGTCGTGATGGCGGCGCAGCGCCTCCTGGAGCCGACCGGCGTCGCCGGCGTGGACGGCGTCGACGATGGGGCGGTGGAGGTCGATCTGATGCTGCCAGCTGGCTCCGGTGAGCCACGCCGGCGCCACCTCGCGCTCGACCCACCGGTCGTAGAGCACGGAGACGAGTGAGGTGTGCACGGCCTCGTAGAGGGGACCGAGGTAGGGGTTGCCGGCCGCACGGACCACTGCCGCGTGAAACATCGAGTCGGCCGCGACCCACTCCGACGTACTGCCCGCGCTGGCTTCGAGGCGTGCGAAGGCCTGGTCGATCTCGCCGGTGCCCAACGGGCTCGTGGACTCGAGGGCCCGGTTCGCCCCCATGCTCTCGAGCCAGAAGCGCAGCTCGGCCAGTGCGTGCAGCGACTCGTCCTGCGAGCGCAGCAGCAGGTCCGTCGACGCGACGAACATCGCCTCGGGGTTGCGCGTCACGTACGCCCCCGACCCGGGGCGGACCTCGACGAGCCCCATGAGCGACAGCGTGCGCAGTGCCTGGCTGACGATGGCGCGGCTGGTGCCGAGCCGGGCGGCCAGGTCCCGCTCGGACGGAAGGCGCTCACCCGGCGCCAGACCCTCGTCGAGGACGAGGCGCTGGACCTGGTCGACGACACGGTCGGCCAGTCGGGTGGGCTGCAGGGGACGGAAGGCGTGGAGGAGATCGCCCGCCGTCGCGGCGGGCCGCCCCTCGCTGGTGGAGGAGGCTGTCTCCTCGCGCATCTACGGACTCCGGGCGGTTGCCGATCGGCTCACGCGGCCTTGACATGCGCTGGCCGACGTGGGCAGACTCACCTGAAATTGGCTCAGCCACCTTACCACTGTGCCGGGCAGGTGCTCGTGACGACCACGCCCACCGGGGCCGACGCGTCCCGACGTCTGATCCGGGCGCAGCAGTTCGCCGACCGCATCCGCTTGCGGGCGGCGAGGATGGTGGCGCCGCACGGGTTCGGCTACCTCGGCCAGGCGCTGTCGAGCGCAGAGCTGCTGGGGACGCTGGCCAGTGGCTTCTGGCGACCCGGTCGTGACACCTTCGTGCTGTCTCCCGGTCACTATGTCGTCGCCGTCTATGCGGTGGCGGTCGAGCTCGGCCTGATCGACGAGGACGACCTCGCCACCTACGGGCACGACGGCTCGCGGCTCCCGGCGATCGGCACGGAGTCGTCGCCCGGTGCCGACCTGACGTGCGGGTCGCTCGGCCAGGGCCTGTCGGCCGCGATCGGGTTCGCGCTGGCCGACCGGCTGCGAGGGTCCGACGCCGACACCTACGCGCTGATCAGTGACGGCGAGCTGCAGGAAGGCCAGGTCTGGGAGGCGGCCATGTTCGCCGGGCATCACGACCTGTCGCGACTGACGGTGCTGCTCGACCTCAACAACTCGCAGGTGGACGGCCCGGTGGACGAGGTGACCACGATCGAGCCCGTCGCGGCCAAGTGGGCGGCGTTCGGCTGGGACGTGTCGGAGGTCGACGGGCACGACGTCGCTGCCGTTGACACCGCGCTCGAGGCTGCTCGTCGCAGCTCACGTCCGGCGATCGTCGTGGCGACCACGTCGACCCGTCACGGTGTCGCGGCGCTCCCCGCCGATGCGGACGGACACTTCATCAAGCTCCCGAGCGATCTGGCCGCGCGCGTGGTCGCCGAGCTGGAGGCCCGCGTCGATGCGTGAGTCCCCCTACCAGGTGGTCGAGAAGCCCTACGGGCGGGCGCTGCTCGAGCTTGCGCACGGGCGGAGCGAGGTCGTGTGCCTCAGCGGCGACCTCACCCGCCAGTGCGAGGTCGACCTCTTCCGCGACGAGCTGCCCGACCGCTTCTTCAACGCCGGCATGGCGGAGGCGAACATGATGGGCGTTGCCGGCGGGCTCGCGCGCCGCGGCTTCCTCCCGTTCGTGCACACCTTCGGAGTGTTCGCGACCCGGCGTGCCTATGACCAGGTGGCGATGGCGATCGCCTACCCGAACCTGCCCGTGCGGATCGTCGGCTTCATGCCCGGCCTGTCGAGCCCCGGAGGGCCGAGCCACCAGGCGATCGACGACGTCGCGCTGATGCGGGCACTGCCGAACATGACCGTGATCGATCTGGCCGATGCCGACTCGATCCGGGCGGCGGTGCCGGCCATCGTCGACCTCCCCGGGCCGGTGTACCTGCGCCTCAAGCGAGGCGAGATCCCGGTCGTGCTCGACGACGAGGGCTTCGACCTCGAGCACGCCCAGGTGCTCCACGCCGGTGGTGCCGTCGCGCTCGTCGCCTCCGGCATGATGCTGATGGCGGCGATCGCCGCCCGCGACGTGCTGTCCTCCAACGGGGTGTCCGCGGGGCTCGTGCACGTCCCGGTGATCAAGCCGCTCGACACGGACACCATCCGCGCAGTGAGCACACAGGTCGACGCGGTCGTGGTCGCCGAGAACCACTCCGTCGTCGGCGGGCTCGGCTCGGCCGTCGCCGAGGCCGTGGCCGACGCCGGCACCGGTACGCCCGTGATCCGCGTCGGCATGCCCGACCGGTTCGGCGACGCCGCCCGAGACCACGCCCATCTGTTCGAGCAGTACGGCCTCACGACGAACCACGTCATCGCGGCGGCCTGGCGCGCGCTCGGCCGCACTGGCAACCCCCCGGTGGCGGGCCCGGCCGAGCAGGCACCGAACACGTACGCGCCGGTGTGAGCGCCGGCGTGGGTCCCGGCGGCGATCGGATCGCCGCCGGCTGAACAGGGAGAGGACGATCATGGTGCAACAGGGCCTCGGAATCGCATCACCCGGCGCGATCACCAACGTCGAGTGGGAATCGCGCGTCGACATGGATCGGCTGCGGCGCGAGCGGTTCGCCCGCCTGCGTCAGCAGCTCGAAGCCTCCGAGCTCGGAGCGCTGATCCTGTTCGACATGAACAACATCCGCTATGCGACCGCCACGCACATCGGCAACTGGGCTCGGGACAAGCTGTTCCGCTGCTCGCTCGTCATGCAGGGGAGCGACCCGATCCTCTGGGACATCGGCTCGGCCGCGAAGCAGCACCAGATGTACGCCCCGTGGTTCCCCAAGGAGAGCTGGCAGGCTGGCCTGTCCAGTTGGCGAGGGGCGATTCCCGAACACGTCGGCGTCGAGCGCGGGAACGCGGCGCGGCTCGCCGGGCTCCTTCGTGAGCACGGCCTCGACGGCGAGCCGGTGGGGGTCGATGTCGTCGAGCTGCCCGTGCTGCGTGCCCTGGAGGCTGAGGGGTTGCACGTGGTCGACGGTCAGGCGCTCATGCAGGAGGCCCGAAGGATCAAGACCGCCGACGAGATCGCGTTGCTCGACCACTCCGCCGGGATGGTCGATGCTGCCTACGAGGAGCTGTACCGCGCCCTGCGGCCCGGGATCCAGGAGAACCAGTGCGTGTCGCTGGTCAACCGCATCCTCTACGACCTCGGTTCCGAGGAGGTCGAGGCCGTCAACGCCATCTCCGGCGAGCGTTG
>CAZSQF010000162.1:0-7037 GCA_964608935.1 uncultured Actinomycetota bacterium
GGGCAGCGGTGCGCGTCGGGCAGCCGCATCGTCGTCACCGACGGCATCTACGACCGGTTCGTCGAGGCACTGCTCGACCGTACGGAACAGCTGTCGGTCGGCCCGACCGACGCCGACGACCTCGGCCCCGTGATCTCCAGCCGGGCCCTGGACAAGATCTTGTCGCACCTCACCGCGATCGACGGCAGCGGTGCACGGATCCTCGCGGGCGGCCACCGGCTCGACGACGACGACCACGCGGGCGGCTACTACCTCGCCCCGACCGTCGTCGAGGTCGAGACACCCGAGCACCCGCTGTCCGAGGTGGAGTTGTTCGGGCCGGTCGCGCAGCTGTACCGCGTCCGTGACTACACCCAGGCGCTGGCCCTCGCCAACCGATCCTCCTACGGCCTCACCGCGGCGATCCACACGCGCGACTTCCACCGTGCCATGCACTTCGTATCCGCCGTGTCGGCCGGCGTGGCCGTGGTCAACGGCGGCACCTACGGCAGCGAGCCGCACATGCCCTTCGGCGGCCGACGCCAGTCGGGCAACGGCACCCGCGAACCGGGCACCGAGGCGCTCGACGTGTACTCCGAGCTCAAGGCCGTGTACCTGTGGGTCGACGAGACGGCGGTCTGAGGTGGGTCGACCCGTGCCGAGCGCCGTCGCGCTCGTCCCCGCGCGGGCCGGCTCGTCCCGCGTCCGGGACAAGAACATCCGGTACCTGGCCGGCCACCCGTTGCTGGCGTACACCATCGCCGCAGCCCGCCGGTCAGGCGTGTTCGACACGGTGGTGGTCTCTACCGACAGCGCCGACTACGCCGAGGTCGCCCGCCACTACGGTGCCGAGACGCCCTTCCTCCGGCCGGCCGAGATGGCCACTGACGCCAGCCCCGACATCGAATGGATCGGTCATGCCCTCGATCAGCTCGAGCAGGCCGGCCACGAGTTCGAAGTGTTCAGCATCCTGCGTCCCACCAGCCCGTTCCGCCGCGCGGAGACCATCGTCGACGCCATGGAGACCTTCCTCGCGGATCCGGACGCCGACTCGCTGCGGGCCGTCGAGCCCGTGAGCCAGCACCCCGGCAAGATGTGGCGTATGGAGGGCAGCCGACTGGTGCCGCTCTTGCGGGGCGAGCGCGACGGGGTGCCATGGCATTCGACCCCGACCCAGTTCCTGCCCGAGGTGTGGGTCCAGAATGCGAGCCTCGAGATCGCCTGGACCCGCTGCGTCCACGACGACGGCACCATTGCGGGCGAGACCATCGTCGCGTTCCACCACCCGCCGCCAGGAGGCATGGACGTCAACCGGCCCGAGGACTGGGACCGGGTCGAGCGGCTCGCCGCCGACCATCCCGACCTGCTGCCGGCCGTCGACGTGGCACCCCCGACCCGAACACGACCGGAGACCGCCACCCATGGGTGACCAGATCGGCAGCGGTGGCGCGAGCAACGCCACGCTCGTCCCACCGGGCGAGGCCGAGCGCCTTCGCGCCGCGGAGGCGCAGCCGCACGAGATCACGGCCGCGTTCGCCGTGCTCGCGCGGGTCAACACGCTCGGCATGATCCACCTCGCCGGCTCCGGCCACATCGGCAGCTCGTTCTCGAGCCTCGACCTGGTCACGTGGCTGCACCTCGAGCACCTCGCTGACGACGACGTCTACTTCTCGTCCAAGGGACACGACGTCCCCGGCCTGTACAGCGTGCTGCTCGCGCTCGGCCGGCTCGACTGGGACCTCGTCACGCAGCTGCGGCGCCTCAACGGGCTGCCCGGCCATCCCGACACCCGCACCCCGGGCATCGCGTTCAACACGGGGTCCCTCGGCATGGGCATCTCGAAGGCAAAAGGTTTGGTCCGGGCCGACCGACTGGCCGGGCGGCGACGCCGCTTGGTCGTGATGACCGGCGACGGCGAGCTCCAGGAGGGACAGATCTGGGAGTCGCTGGCGACCGCTGCTCGGGATCGCATGGCCGAGCTGACGGTGGTGGTCGACCACAACCGGCTCCAGTCGGACCTGCCTGTCGCGCAGGTGAGCGACCTCGGCGATCTCGAGGCGAAGTTCACCGCGTTCGGGTGGGACGTGTCCCGCTGCGACGGCCACGACCTCGACCGGATCGCGGACGCGTTCGGGCGTTCCGTCGACGGACCCCATGTGGTGATCGCCACCACCGTCAAGGGGGCCGGCGTGGCCCGGCTCGAGCACACGGCGCGGCCGGCCGACGAGCGTTTCTACCCGTTCCACTCGGGAGCACTGGCCGACGACACGTACGCCGTCGCTCGCGACGAGCTGCTCACCGACCTCGAGTCGCGCTTCGAATCGCTCGGCCTTGGCAAGCTCGCCGTGGAAGAAGTGGAGCGCGCCGCGTCGCCCTCACACGCCGCGTCGAGTCCGCCGCAGCGACTCCTGGACGCCTACGGGCATGCGCTCGTCGACGCCGGTCACCGCCGCGACGACCTGGTCGTGCTCGACGCCGACCTGATGATCGACTGCAAGCTGACCGACTTCGCCGACACCTTCCCCGACCGGTTCGTGGAGTGCGGCATCGCCGAGCAGGACATGGTGTCGCAAGCCGGCGGGCTGGCCGCCGGTGGGATGCTGCCAGTCGTAAACAGCTTCGGGGCGTTCCTGTCCCAGCGCCCGAGCGAGCAGATCGCCAACAACGCAAGCGAGAGCCGCAAGATCATCTACATGGGGGCGCTGGCCGGTCTGATTCCCGCGGCGCCCGGTCACTCCCACCAGGCGACCCGCGACATCGCGTCGTTCGGATCCGTCGACGGACTGACGGTCATCGCCCCGTCGACCGAGCGCCAGGTCGCCGACGCGGTGGCGTTCGCCACCAGCGACCAGCCGGACAGCGTCTACCTGCGGTTGTGCTCCCTGCCGGTGGAGGTTCCCTTCGACGTTCATGCGCTGCCCCCAGCCGGCCAGGGTGCCGTGCTCCATGAGGGCTCAGGTGAGGTGATCGTGGTCGGCTATGGCCCGGTGCTGCTCACCGAGGCGTTCGAGGCGGTCACCGGTGATCCTCGGTTGCGCGCCGAGGTCACACTCATCGATCTGCCCTGGGTGACCGCGTTCGACGATGCCTGGCTCGTGGCGACCCTCCTGGACGCGAAGCAGGTCGTGGTACTCGATGATCACTCCGTTCGTGGCGGTTGTGGCGAGAGGCTCGTCGCGCGCGCGGCCGTGCTTGGCGCCGCGGTCCCGTGCGAGATGTTCGGGGTGGTCGGACTTCCAGAGTGTGGCCAGCCGGCGGACGTGCTGACCGCGCACGGTCTCGATCGCAACACGCTTCGGACACGGCTGAGGGGCGTGGCCGGTGGCGTGCGCGAAGCCCGGTGATATCCGGACTCGCGGGTAGCCTGTCGCAACTGCTGGTGGCCTCGACGGGCTGACGGCACCACGTCCGACCCGGCTATAGGGATCGCCCGAATGACCACGCTCCGAAAGATGATGCGGCTCATCGGCCGGCAGGACCGCCTCCGGCTCGTTGTGCTCATACCTCTGGCGCTCGTCGTGAGCGCTGTCGAGGTCATCGGCGCGGGACTCGTGTACTCCTTGCTCGGACTCGCCACGGGTGCGAGCGACGGTCTGACGGTGCCGTTGCTGGGTGACCTGACCACGATGTTCGACGTCGGATCGGACCGTGTCCTTGCGGGTCTTGCCGGCGCGCTGGCGCTCTTCTTCGTCGTCAAGGCCGCTGTGAAGGTCGGGCAGACCTATGTGCAGACCCGCATCGTGCATCGCATGGCGGCACGGATGTCGACCAAGTTGATGGTCGGTTACCTGTCGATGCCATACTCGTTTCACTTGCGACGCAGTTCTTCGGACCTGATCCGTAACACCAACCAGGCGGTGGAGGAGGCGTTCAAGGAAGTCGTAAAGCCGTGGTTGAAGCTTGTCGCCGAGGGTGTGTTGATCGTCGGCATGCTGGTGCTCCTGGTGTCGGTCTCCCCACTCGCAACGGGGCTTGCCGTCCTCGTTCTCGGCGGCGCCGCCGTCATGTTGCTCGTGGTCATCCAGCCCCGACTGAAGCGCCTCGGTGTGCGCCAGCACCGCCTCAACAAGGACACCCTTGCAACGCTCCAGCAGTCGTTCCACGGCATCCGAGACCTGAAGATCCTCGGCGGCGAGAAGGCGTTCGGGCGCCGATACGGGCGCGACCGGAGCCAGGTTGCCCGTGTCAACTACCTCAAGTCGACGATCAACGAGTTGCCTACCACGGTGGTCGAACTGGCGCTGCTCGGCTTCATACTCCTCTTCTTCGCCGTGACGGTCATGGTGGGTGAGGGCACGCCGGAGACCCTGACCGTCCTCGGACTGTTCGCGTACGTGGGCCAGCGGCTGCAGTCCTCCGTTCAGAAGATCATCTCGGCCTTCAACCACCTCAAGTTCGGCGCCGCCCCGATCGACGACCTGCACGCGGACTTCCTCGCGGTCGAGGCATCGGCGAACCGTGACCTGCCGCCACCGCTCCCGTTCGAGCGGGAGATCCGACTTCGCGACGTCAGCTTCCGCTACGAGGGAGCGGCAGGGGAGGCCCTCGATGGGATCTCCCTGGAGATCAGGCGGGGGGAAGTGCTGGGCATCTGCGGACCCACAGGGGGTGGCAAGACGACGCTGGTTGATGTCATCACCGGCCTATTGGCGCCGACCAAGGGCCTTGTGACGATCGACGGGGCCGACCTGCAGTCGCACACACGCGCGTGGCAGCGCAACCTCGGTGTCGTTCCACAGATGGTGTTCCTCATGGACGCCAGTCTGCGTGAGAACATCGCCCTCGCCGAGCCTTCCGACAGGATCGACGAGGAAGCATTGCAGGAGGCTGTGGACCTCGCTCAGCTACGCGAGTTCGTGTCGTCGCTGCCCGATGGGCTCGACACCATCGTCGGCGAGCGCGGCGTCCGCGTGTCAGGCGGCCAGCGTCAGAGGGTGGCGATCGCGAGGGCCCTGTACCGTCGTCCCGGTGTGCTCGTCTTCGACGAGGGCACATCGGCGCTGGACAACGCTACGGAACGTGAGGTCATGGCGGCTCTGGCGCGGTTGCGAGGAGATCACACCATCCTGCTGATCGCGCATCGACTCTCCACGGTGCGCAACGCCGATCGGATCGTGCTGCTTCAGGACGGGGCGATCTCGGCGCTCGGAACCTACGACGAGCTGCTCATGACCAGCCCGGAGTTCGCCAGCCTTGCCACGTCATGAGCCGGATGCATCGCGACGATGAGCGATCGATCCGTGGCCTTGTTCATCCGTACCTTGCACGGGGGTGGAGCCGAGCGGGTCTTCCTTCGTCTGGCGGGTGGGCTCGAGCAAGCCGGCTATGACGTGACCGTGGTCGCTGTCGACGCCCGAGGACACGATCCGGATTGGGTCCCGTCGGGCGTCGAGGTCGTGGACCTGCGCGCGCGATCGCTTGCGGCCGCAGCCCTCCCACTCGCTCGGTATCTGCGTCGGCATCGACCCGGTGTTCTCCTGTCGGCCGTGAGCGCAGCGAACGTCATCGCGCTGACCGCCCGACTGGTCTCACGGTTGGACGTCCCGGTCGTGGTGACCGAGCACAACACGCAGTCGCAGCAACGTGCTGACGCCACGACCTTGCGGCGACGCCGTGTCACGCCCTGGCTGATGCGTCGGCTCTACCCGCGAGCGCAGGCGGTGGTCGGCGTCTCCCAGGGCGTGGCGGACGACCTGACATCCTTTCTGGGGCTCCCCCCCGGGGCGGTCGTGTCGGTGCCCAATCCGGTCGTCGACCCCACGCTCACCGCGCTGGCGGGAGAGCCGTTGCCGCACCCGTGGGGCCAGCGGGTCGGTGAGGCGCCCTTGGTGGTTTCGGCCGGCAGGCTGGTGGCTCACAAGGACCACGCAACGCTGCTCGCTTCGTTCGCCTTGGTGCTGGAGAGGATCCCCGACGCCCGACTCGCGATCCTTGGGGAGGGCGAAGCGCGCCAGGACATCGAGCGGCTGCGCGACGAGCTCGGCGTGCAGGATTCGGTGCTCCTGGTCGGCTTCCAGGCCAACCCGTACGCGTGGTTGTCACGAGCCACGGTCCTGGCCCTGTCGTCGCGCTACGAGGGGCTGCCGACGATCCTCATCGAGGCACTCGCGTGCGGAGCCCGGGTTGTGGCGACGGACTGCCCCAGTGGGCCTGCGGAGATCCTCGATGGCGGTCAGTGGGGCAGCCTGGTTCCGGTCGGGGACGTCGATGCGTTCGCGGACGCGCTGACCGACAGCCTGCGCCTGGGCCGGTGGCCGGAACCACCGCAGGCGGCGCTCGAGCCGTATCGGCCTGAGCGCGTCATCGCCGGGTACCGCCGGATCATCGATCCGCTCCTGGAGCGAGCGGGTTCCCGATCGTGATTCGCCGGGACGCCAATCGGGGTGACCCCTGCGCCGAGCGGTAGCCTCCACGGCTGTCACGTCTGCTGATGGAGGCTGACGGGGTGACGATCGTTTCGCATGCCCACAAGATGATCTTCCTGAAGACCAGGAAGACGGCTGGCTCGTCGATCGAGGTGTCGCTGGTTCGTTATCTCGGTCGACGGGACTGGATTGCGACGGTGCGCGACGCTGAGCCCCTGCCGCAGTATCCGTGGTGCACGATGAACGCCACCAGGTGGCCGATTCCGCGGGAGCGAGCCGCGAAGGGTGCCATCCGCCGCAATACCCGGCGGCTGCCAGCGCTTCACCTGCGTCAGCACTCGCCGGCCGCCGAGGTGCGTGCCCTCGTCGGCGAAAGAGTCTGGACCAGCTATCTCAAGGTGGCGGTGGAGCGTGACCCCTGGGACCGGCTGCTCTCGCTGTGGCGCTGGCGCAGCAAGGACGTGGAGTGCACGCTCGATGAGTACCTCACGGTCCTCGAGTCGGGCGATCCAGACCTGCAGGCGAGGCTCAACGCCAAACACTGGTCGAACTGGCCGATGTATGCGATCGGCGACGAGGTGGTGGCCGACGTGGTCGTGCGCTATGAACGGCTGGCAACCGAGTTCTTCCCCCTCCTGCGGTCAGTCGGGATTCCGCACGATGGTGAGCTTCCACGACTGAAGTCCGGGTTCC
>CAZSQF010000163.1:0-7030 GCA_964608935.1 uncultured Actinomycetota bacterium
TTTGGGGGGGGGGGCCCCTCCGTGGCGCCCCGTGGGGCCGGCCTACCCGCGGCGCCCCCGGGGGGCGCTGGGCGCGCTGCGGAAGGCCCTGCTCGATGCGTATCCGTGGCTCGGGGCGACGGACGCCGGGCCGCGTGCCGTCGACGCCGGTCCGTGTGACCGCTGCGACGAGTACCCGCGGCTGCTGCCGATCTGCGGCCCGGGGGCCTGGCAGGCGGTGTGCCGCGACTGCGCGGTCGAGCTGGGCGCCGACGGCTGGTGCGACGGCCACGCCGAGGAGGGCGCGGCTGCACGGGAATGGGCGGCCCGGCTCCCCGACGAATGGCCTCGCGTGGTGACCCTGTGGTGGGTCGCGACGGGCGAGGTGCACCTCGATCCTGCCAGCATCCGCGGTCAGGGCAGCGACAGACCGTGATCCGCGAGCCAGCGGCGCAGCCCCGCGACCCCGGCGAACCGGTGCGCCGCCATCCCGACGGATCGCGCCGCGTCCGCGTTGGCGGCACGGTCGTCCACGAACAGCACCGCCTCGGCCGGGAGCGCGAGCTCGGCCAGCAGTGCCCGGTAGAAGGCCGGCTCGGGCTTTCGCACCCCCAGATGGCAGGACGCCAGCACGCGCTCGAACCGGCCCGCGAGCAGGCCGTCGGCCAGCTCGTCCACCCAGAGGGGGTAGTTGGAGGCGGCCACGCGCACCACCGTTCCTCCGAGGTCGTCGAGCAGCGTGTCCATGCCGGGGACCCACCCGGTGCCGGCACGACGAACGCGGTGGAAGGTCCCGGGATCGACCGCGATGCCGGCGCGCTCGTAGTGCGCCCAGTAGTCGTCCTCGTCGATCTCGCCCCGCTCGAAGGCCGGGTAGACGGCGGGGTCGCGGCGGGCGAACAGTTCGTCCAGCGGGACGTCCACAGCCGCGCGCAGGGCGTCACGGAACGGGTCGGTGACCGCCGTGTCCATGAGGTCGAAGGCGACGGCGCGGATCACCGTGCGAGCAACTCGTCCAGACGGGCCGCAAGCGCCGCGTCCAGCGCACCGGCGATCACGTCGACGTCGCCGTCGGGCGTCACGAACACCCAGGCGGGCTGGTAGCCGACGCCGTACCTGGCCCACAGCTGGCCGTCGTCGTCGACCACCTGGGTCATCGATTCGAGGCCGTGCCGCGCCACGAACTCCTGCATGTTCGCGTCGGAGTCGTTCGCGGGGATCCCGACGAGGGTGATCTCGTCACCGTAGGTGTCCAGCGCCTCCGCGACCGCGGGAGCCTCCCGGTTGCACTGCGGTCACCACGGCGCCCACATCCACAGCACGACCGGGCCACCGGCGACCTCGCGCCCGTCGAACTGACCACCGGTGAGGGTGCGGCCCCGGAAGTCGAGCGCCTCGATCGCCGCGGCCGGCGGCTCGTCCGCACCCGCCGCCTCCTCCTCGACCGCCCCGCCCCCGCTGGGATCACCCTCGGCGAGGTCGTCCCCCGCTGGCTCGTCGGGCGCGGTGTCGGCCGGAGCATCCTCTTCGGGAGCGTCGTCGGCCGCATCGGGCTCGTCCATCGGGGGCGGCGTCTCGTCGGCCGCACAGCCGGCCAGCACGAGCGTCAACGCCACGGCGGCGAGTCCGCAGCGTCGGCCCAGCGCACGCATGAGCACGCCCCTGTCGTCGGGCTCCCCTACCGTGCCGACGGTACCCGCTCCGGTCGGTTCGACCGCCGGTCCGTACGACGGTGAGGAGTTGTCCGTGGAGGTCCGAGACCGACTCGAGACGAGCATCGACGGGCGTCGCGACGCGCTCGTGGCCCTGTCGCACGCCGTCCACGGCGACGCCGAGGTCGGGTTCGAGGAGCACACCTCCGCGCGCCGGGTCGCCGACGCCCTGTCCGCCGACGGGTTCGAGGTCGCCTCCGGCGTGGCGGGGCTGGACACCGCGTTCGTGGCCACCGCGGGCACGGGGCCACTGCGGATCGGGATCTGCGCCGAGTACGACGCGCTGCCCGGCGTCGGCCACGCCTGCGGGCACAACATCATCGCGGCCGCGGCCGTCGGCGCGGGCGCCGCGCTGGCCGAGGTGGCCGACGACCTCGGGATCGAGGTGCGCGTGCTCGGGACACCGGCCGAGGAGGGCGGCGGCGGCAAGATAGTGATGCTCGAGCGGGGGGCCTTCGACGGGTTGCACGCGGCGATGATGGTGCACCCGGCACCGATCGAGGCCGCCCGCTCCCCGTTCCTCGCGGTCCAGCACCTCGACGTCACGTTCCGGGGCCGCTCGGCGCACGCCGCCGCCTTTCCCGAGCTCGGCGTGAACGCCGCGGATGCGCTCACCGTCGCGCAGGTGGGCATCGGGCTGCTCCGTCAGCACATCCGGCCGACCGATCGCATCCACGGCATCGTCACCGACGGCGGCGACGCGCCGAACATCGTCCCGCAGCGCGCAGGGGGACAGTGGTACGTGCGCTCGGCGTCGCTGGCCGAGCTGGCCGAGCTCTACCCCCGGGTGCAGCGCTGTTTCGAGGCCGGCGCGCTCGCCACCGGCGCGGACGTCGAATTCGGCGAGCCCGGCCCCGCCTACTCCGAGTTCCGCTACGACGAGGAGCTCGTCGCGCTGTACCGCGACGAGGCCGAGGCGATCGGCCGCCGGTTCACCGACGAGCCGACCACGGGCCAGATCGCGGGATCGACCGACATGGCCAACGTCTCGCTCGTCATCCCGGCCATCCACCCGATGCTGGCGATCGAGTCCGGCGGCGCGGTCAACCACCAGCCCGAGTTCGCCGCCGCGTGCGTGACGGCGTCCGCGGACCGGGCCGTGCGCGACGGCGCACTCGCGATGGCCCGCACGGTCGTCGCCGCGATCGAACGAGCCGAGGTCCGCGACCGGCTGCTCGCCGCCGCCTACCGGGCCGCCTCCGGGGGGTGACGGACCACCTCGCCGAGCGGCTGGCCGAGGAACTGCTCACCGAGCTCGCGGAACCGTTGCGGGTCACCCGAGGTCAGATACAGCCGCCGCCCCGGTCTGGCGCGGTCGGAGCGCCAGCCGGTGCGCTCAAGCAGGCTGCGTACCTCGAACGCGGTCTCGTCGGCGCTGGACACGAGCGTGACCCCGCGGCCGACCACGGCCGACAGCGGGCGGGCGAGCAGGGGGAAGTGGGTGCAGCCGAGCACCAGCGTGTCCGTCCGAGCGGTCAACCGGGGAGCGAGTCGGGCGGCGAGCAGCCGCTCGACCTCGGGGCCCTCGGTGCGGCCCTCCTCGACCAGCTCGACCAGTCCGGGGCACGCCAGCACGCTCACGTCGAGCTCGCCCCGCAGCTCGGCGGCCGCACGCTCGTAGACCTCGCTCTCGGCCGTCACCGTGGTCGCGAGCACCAGGGCGTGCCCGGTCCGGCTGGTGCTGGCGGCAGCCCGCAGCCCCGGCTCGACCACCCCGATCACGGGGACACCGACCCGGTCGCGCAGGTCGGGCAGCGCCGCCGCCGTGGCGCTGTTGCACGCCACCACGACCATCTTCACGTCGTGACCCATCAGGACGTCGGTGTTCTCGGTCGCGTAGCGCCGCACCTCGTCGATCGGCTTGTCCCCGTAGGGGTAGCGCGCGGTGTCCCCGAGGTAGAGCAGGTCCTCGGACGGGAGCAGGTCGGCGAGGGCCTGGAGGACCGTGAGCCCGCCCAGCCCGCTGTCGAAGACGCCGATCGGTCGCTCGCGCACCCACGTCCCGGTCGCCGGGACGGCCGACACTACCCATCGCGATGGCCGCACGGCCACGGTGACCTGCCCGCACGGCTACCTTCGGCGCAACCGACGAACGGAGGTCGTCCGTGGCCGGTCCGAGGTGCGCGGTGGCACCCAACGACCCGGCGTCCCGCCTCGAGGAGGCCGTCCGGGCCGGTGGTGGCGAGGTGGTCCCCCTGGAGCAGGCCGAGGCGCTCATCTGGACCGCACCGACGGATGCCGAGGGGTTGCGCGAGGCGCTCGAGGTCAACCCCGACCTGCGGTGGATCCAGTTGCCGTTCGCCGGCGTCGAGCCGTTCCACGGCCTCCTCGGTCACGACCGCCTGTGGACGTGCGGCAAGGGTGTCTACGCCGAGCCGGTGGCCGAGCACGCGCTGGCGCTCGGGTTGGCGGGGCTGCGCCACGTCGGCCCGTACGCCCGCCGCCGGAACTGGAGCGGGCCGGCCGGACACAACCTGGTCGGCGGCCAGGTCACGATCATCGGCGGCGGCGAGATCACCCGTGTCCTGGTGCGACTGCTGCGACCGTTCGGGGCGCACCTGACCGTGATCCGCCGGCATCCGGAGCCGATCCCGGGGGTGGCCGAGGTGGCCGGGACCGACGACCTGCTCGACCGGCTCGCCGACGCGGACCTCGTCGTGCTGGCCCTGGCCCTGACCGACGAGACGCGCGGGATCATCGACGCCCGCGCGCTCGACGCGATGGCGGACCACGCGTGGCTGGTCAACGTCGCTCGCGGACCGCACGTCCAGACCGACGCGCTGGTCGACGCGCTGCGCGACGAGCGGATCGGGGGCGCGGGCCTGGACGTCACCGACCCCGAACCACTACCCGACGGCCATCCGTTGTGGTCGCTCGACAACTGCATCATCACCCCCCACGTGGGGAACACGCCGGAGATGGGGGTCCGTCTGTTGGCGACGCGGGTCGAGGACAACGTCCGGCGCTACGCCAAGGGTGAGGAGTTGCTCGGCCCGGTGGACATCGACCTCGGGTACTGACAGGTGCGCAGGGTGATGATCGCCGGCGGCGGCAGGGCGCCTGGATGAGGCCGACACCACCTCGGTACGGGCACAGCGACGTGTCGGTGCTGATCCCCGATGCGGTCCGCACGCTGTCGGGCAACGAGCCCGAGCTGCTCGATCTGCCACCCGCCGTGGCCGGCGTGGTCGTGCTGGTTGTCGACGGCCTGGGTCAGCACCTGCTCGACGCCCACGCGGCGCTGGCTCCCTTCTTGTCGTCGTCGGCCGGCGACACCGTCGATGCCCCGTTCCCGACCACCACGACGACGAGCCTGACCTCGATCGGAACCGGGCTCGCTCCGGGGCAGCACGGCATCGTCGGCTACTCGCTCGGGCTGCCGCACGAGGATCGCCGCCTCGTCGTGCTGACCTGGAGCTGGGACCGGCAGGACCACGACCTCGATGCGCGGGACGACGTCGTGCCCGAGCACCTCCAGCCGGCACCCACGGCCTTCGAGCTGGCGGCCCGGTCCGGCGTTCGCGCCGTCACGGTCCTGCGCCCGGAGTTCGTGGGCTCGGGGCTTACGCGCGCCGGACTGCGGGGTGGCCACGTCGTGCCCGCGACGGGGCTCGAAGAGACGCTTGGCTGCGCGGTCGGGGCGGCGTCGACCCGCGGGCCGACCGTCGTGTACGCCTACCACGGCGACCTGGACACCATCGGCCACCGGGAGGGACCCGGGTCCGACGAGTGGTGCAGCGAGCTCGCCGACGTCGACCGGACGCTCGCACGGACGGCCGCGCACCTCCCGGACGACGTCGCGCTGGTGGTGACCGCGGACCACGGGATGATCACGGTCCCGCCGGCGGGCTTCGTCGAGCTCGCCGACGCGCCGGAGCTGCTCGACGGGGTGCGGGTGCTCACGGGCGACGCACGCGCCAGACAGCTCCACACCGAGGCGGGGGCCGCACCGGACGTGCTCGCGAGCTGGCGGGAGTCGTTCGGGGACCTCGCACACGTACGGTCGCGGGACGAAGCGGTGGACGCTGGCTGGTTCGGGCCGGTCGCGCCCCATGTGTACCCACGGATCGGCGACGTGGTGGTGTCGGCCCGGACGCTCGACGTCGCCTGGGTGCACCGCGACATCGACCTGTTCGGTGGGCGACTCGCCGGTATGCACGGCGCGCTGACACCCGAGGAGCGACGGGTCCCGAGCGTCGTGGTGACGAAAGGTGACATGTGAGCGGTCACGCTGACGATCGGGCGATCGAGTCGAGGGTGTTGGCCGCCGTCGAGGCGACGGGCGAGCCCTTCGACGTGATCGAGGTGGATCCTGCGCTGGCCGACACGGCGACGTTCTGCGAGCACTACGGCTATCCGCTCGAGACGTCCGGCAACTGCATCCTGGTCGCGTCGAAGGACGACCCGCCCGTGTTGGCGGCCTGCCTGGCCCTGGCCACGACCAGGCTCGACGTCAACAAGCGGGTGCGCAAGCGGCTCGGGGTCCGCAAGTGCTCGTTCGCGCCCGCAGACCTTACCCGCGACGCCACCGGGATGGAGATCGGTGGCGTCACCCCGTTCGGGCTCCCGGAGGACCTACCGCTGTGGGCCGACGCCCGCATCGGGGCGCTCGAACGCGTGATCGTGGGTGGGGGCAGCCGCTACCTCAAGCTGTCGGTGACCCCCGCGGCGCTCGCCGCGGTCGGCACCGAGTTCGTCGACGACCTCGCCGTCGACGCGTGACCGACCGGGCACGGACCGGCGTCAGGCGGCCGGGACCGTGGGCCTCCAGGCCGGACGGGTGCGCTCGTGGGCGGTGATCGCCGCCTCCTCGGCGAGGGTCAGCGCGATGTCGTCGAGCCCCTCGATGAGGCAGTGCTTGGTGTGCGGGTCGATGTCGAAGTGGACCTCGATCCCGTCGAGATCGCCGGTGCCCGGTGCCCGCACGCTCTGGTCGGGCAGGTCGACGGTGACCTCGATGGCCGGGTCGGCGGCGACCAGGTCGAACAGGCGGCGGACGGCGGGCTCGTCGAGCTCGGCGCACACCAGGCCGACCTTGGCGCAGTTGGTCCGGAAGATGTCGGCGAAGCTCGGCGCCACGATGGCACGGAACCCCGCGTCCTCGAGCGCCCAGGGGGCGTGCTCGCGCGACGAGCCGCACCCGAAGTTGCGGCCGGCCACCAGCACCTCGGCGCCGGCGTGCTCGGGACGGTTCATCGGGAAGTCGGGCTGCGGTTCGCCGTGTTCGTCGTAGCGCCACTCGTAGAACGCGTACGGACCGAAGCCCGTGCGCTCGACCCGCTTCAGGAACTGCTTGGGGATGATCTGGTCGGTGTCGACGTCGTTGGCGTCGATCGGGC
>CAZSQF010000164.1:0-7017 GCA_964608935.1 uncultured Actinomycetota bacterium
CTCACGACCTCGAACGGAACCCCGGCGGCGAGCACGAGTGCCATCCCGTGACGCGCGTGGCGTGCAGCCGCACGCGCCGCACCTCGGCCTCGTCGCACAGCTCGGTGAACCGGGCGCTGATCCCGTCCGGGTCGAGCCCGCTGCCGTCCTCCCGGGCAGCACACTCGGTCCTCGTCGATCCAGGCGACGCCGGCTGCAAGCCGTTCGGCAGCCTGCTGCCGCCTGTGCGCCTCGAGGATCTGGACGTTGTCCGCGTCGAGCGTGATCGTGCGCCGCGACGCGAGGTTCTTGGGCTTGTCGTACACCCGCCGGCCCTGGTCGGTCTGGACTGCGATCCTGCTTCGTCGTACCTCGAGCGTGCCGGCCTCGCTATCGACGTCGTCGGCCCAGGTGAGCGCGAGCAGCTCGCCGCGGCGCGCGCCCGACCGCCATAGCTGATCCACAACGCCGCGAGCCGGTCCTCGGCCGCGACCGCGAGAACCGCGCAACTCGTCGACGCTCGACGGCTGCTGGGGCGCCGAGCGTGGCTCCCAGTCGGGGTGCTCGCGGTTCGGGACGCGAGCCATCTGGGCAGGGTTGTCCGCTGGGATGCCGCGTCGGTGTGCCTCCTCGAGGGCCGCGCTGAGGATGAACCGGCAGTAGCGAACAGTTCGAAGCGACGGGGGACGACCCTCGTGCCCGCCCGCGCGGTGGATCGTCCGCGCGCGTCCTCGATCGTGGCAATGGGTGACGAACGTCAGCGTCGGCCTCCTCGTCGGTCGATCGACGCGCCGCTGCCCACTCCCGCTGCCACCGGGCCGTGGCTGCAGCCGCCGGCCGCTGTGCCTCGTCCTCAGCGCACGGAGCCACACAGGCCTTTCAGGGCCGGGCGCGGCCCTTTGCCAGGGAGATCACGTAGCCGAGGAGGACAAGAACGGCGACGAACTCGAGACGTCCCAGCCACATCTGCAGGATGTAGATGAGCTGGAGGCCTCGAGGCATGTCGGGCGACACCACGCCGATGGAGATGCCGATGTTCGCTCCCACAGAGACGGACTCGAAGAGCGTCTGGGTGATGTCGAAGTCCCCGTACAGCAAGCCGACGAGTCCACCGACCAGGTAGCTCAGCATGAACAGGAGAACGATCATCGTTGCGGCCCGCACGGTGTCGTCGCGGAGGATCTGGCGCTTTCCCAGGTTGTAGGTCGTCACCGCCAACGCGGACTCCGGCAGCAGGATCCGCTTCACCTCGTGCACGAGCGACTTGAAGGTCAGGCCGATGCGGACGGCTTTGATGCCCCCGGCGGTCGATGAGCCCATGCCGCCGATGGCCATCGCCCCGACGATGGCCGCAGGAGCCAGGACCCCCCAGTCGGTGAGATAGGTGTCGCCCACGTTGACCTGGTGGCCCGTGCTCGACACGGCCGAGGCCAGGGTGAAGAAGCCCTTGCGGAAGAGGGCCTCGACCGAGTCGTAGGTGCCCGCTCGCAGGAGCCCGAAGGCGACGGCAACGAAGGAGAGCGTCGTCGTGACGGCGAGAGTCCTGGACTCGAGGTGTTGGAGGACCTTGCGGGGGTCCCCGCGCCAGAGGGCGAGGTGCAAGCCGAACGACAGGGTTCCGGCGAAGATGATGATCAGGACGATGATCTCTACGGCGAGCGAGTGGTAGTAGATCATCGACGCTTGCATGGTCGAGAAACCACCCGTCGAGAACGAGGCGAAAAACAGGTTGACGGCGTGGTACAGGGCTCGCCACGGTGTGAAACCGGCCGTGAGCAAGGCCACGAACAGCGCTGTCGTACCGACCGCCATGAACGTGGCGGCGATCATGAAGATGAACCGGGCGGTGCGGATCACATTGGGGAGTACGCGCTCGTCGCGCGCCTCGGCCGTGTACAGCGTGGCGATGCGTGCCCCTCCCGCCCCGAAGACCGAGAGGACGACGATGATGATCCCGAGTCCGCCCGAGATCTGCAGCAGGTGGCGGTAGACATCCATCGAGATCGCGGTGTGGTCCAGGTCGTGCACCACCGACATGCCCGTGGTTGTCAATCCCGACATGGCTTCAAAGAGGGAGTCGATCGGGTCACCGAACCGCCCAGACAGGTACATCGGCACAGCCGCAAAGACTGACCCGACGAGCCAGGCCAAGGCCACGATCACCATGCCATGGGACCAGGTGAGCGCACGGCCTGTGTGCAGATACCGCTGCGAGATCGAGGCAACGATCGCCGGGAGGGCCGCTCCGATGACGAAGGACGTCGCGGAGTTCCACTCCTGCAGGATCAAAGCGATCGGCACCGGGATCAACATCACCAGCCCGAGACCGAATAGGACCTTGCCGAGGTAGAAACCGATCAGGCGCAGGTCCTCGGGGCCGGGCCGTACTGCAGAGGTCACCATGCGTGTGCCCCCCTCCGTCGGTGACCCCAGCGGCTCATCCTGATGTGACCTCGAGGTAGCAGCCGGCCAGGCCAACGCCCGATCCTACGTCGGACCGGCCGTTCAGTGACCGCACCTGAACCATCGGCGGCGCCGGCGATGGCCGGCTCGCCACTTGCCACGGCCCCGTCGAGCTTGCAGGCTGCACCCGCAGAGTGTCCGGCTGATCCTGGGGAGCGGAGGGGCGATGGAGCGAGCGACTCGCCGCCGGCTCACGGCGGGCTTGGTTCTCCTCCTGATGATCATCCTCGGGGCCAGCGCGTGGTACTGGCACTACGAGAAGCTCAGCCCGATCGATGCGATCTACCAGACCGTCATCACGATCTCGACCGTCGGCTTCACCGAGCTGGTCGAGTTCAGCGAGCAGACCCGGCTTGTGACCATCGCGGTCATCCTGCTTGGCGCGGGCACCACCGCATACACCCTGACCGCCCTGTTCGAGCACTTCGCCGATGACCGCATCGCCGCTGCCTGGAGACGACGCATGGAACGCACGTCGAAACAGATGACCGACCATCTCATCGTCTGCGGGTATGGCCGGGTCGGGTCACGCCTCGCCCAGGAGGCCTCTCGCCGTGGCGACGTCGTGGTGGTCGACAACCATCCCGAGCACATCGAGGCCGCGGAGGCCCTTGGCTTGACCGTCATCCGCGGTGATGCTACCGACGAGGAGGGCCTCGAAGCAGCCGGCGTCCGGTCGGCTGCCGTCCTGGTGGCGGCCCTGTCTTCCGACGCCGACAACCTGTACATCGTGATGTCTGCACGGGCGCTAAACGATGACCTGCGGATCGTCGCCCGCTCGCAGTCCGACCGTGCCGCACCCAAGCTCCGGCAAGCCGGGGCTGACCGGGTCATCAACCCCGAGGAACTCGGCGCAACGAGGATGCTCGCCCTCGCCACGCGTCCGGGCGTCGCCGACTTCCTCGACGTGATGCTGCACGACCATGACGTCGAGTTCGAACTCGACGAGGTCAGAGTGGAGCCCGAAGCGCCACGCGATGGCCACGTGACCCCGGCTATCGTCCGCCGTCTCACCGGCGCCGTTCCCCTCGCGATCCTGCAGGACGGGACCTACCGCACGCAACCGCCAGAAGACGTGGAGATCGAGCCGGGAGCAACGATCATCGCCCTGGGCACGAAGGAGCAGATCAAGCGTCTGCGTCGACGGGTCGACCCCGAGGGCGAGCACCGGCGAGAGATGAAACAGGTCGGATGGCCGTAGATCGCCAAGCCCGACGCCCCGGCGTATGAGCGTCGGTGGCCGGCCCATCCCTCGGTCGCCTCGAAGCCCGCTCTCACACCACTACGTGAGACTCGCCCTCCGCCGACGCCACCAGCCTCCTGCTCGACGCCGGCAGCGGCTCGACCGCCAACCTGCAGCGCTCCATGCCGTTGTCCCGACCTCGGTGCGATCGTGGTCAGCCACCGCCATGTCGACCACAGTGTCGACCTAATCGGGGCCTACTACGCGCTGCGGTTCGCCCCCCGACGTCGGCCGGCGCCTGCCCCTGCACGCCGCCGGAGGTGTACGAGACCCTCACGTCCCTGCCGTCCGACCTCAGCGCCATGCGCTTCGGCGAGGTCTTCGATCACGACGAGGTGGCGCGCCGCGAGCGCCGCGACGTTGGTCTGCCGCACCTCACCTTCGCATCTAGCGTGCCCCCCGCCGACGTCGCGGCCTACGCCGGGCAGGCAGATCGCTCGGGCCGGTCCAGGTCCAGCGGCAGATCCGGATGTGTCGGGCGGTGCGCCCGACAGCCCGACCCCTTGCGCGCGAACTGCAGCCCGAGCATCACCGGGTCGTGGTCCGACGAGCGGAACTCGCTCTCGTCCTGGTTCTCCGGCGGGTTCCAGTCGTTGTAGTCGAACGCGGCCGGCTCATCCGTGTTGATGTGCCAGATGGCCGCGCCGACCAGGTTGTCGGTCAGCGCCGGCGACAGGAAGCCGTGGTCGAGGCGTCCATGCTCGCCGTCGAAGGTGAAGGTGTAGACCCGGCCCTCGTCGGCGAACGCGTCCACGTAGCCGGCGTCGCGGAGCGCGTGGATCGGGTCCTCGAAGGCGTAGGCGTTGAGGTCGCCGATGATCGCGATGTCGTCGGCGCCCGTCCCGGTCGGATCGTCCTCCGCGAGCCACCGGGTCAGCTCCTCCGCGGCGGCGGTCCGGGTGAGGTTGCAGTTACCGGCGATCGGGTGCCCCGGGTCGCCGTCGACGGTGCAGGGCGAGCCCTTCGACTTCAGATGGTTGACCACGGCCACAAACACGTCGCCGGTCTCCACCTCGAAGGCCTGGGCGATCGCGGGCCGGTTGCGGTCGCTCGCTCCGCCCAGCGGGTTGACGAAGTCGGGATGGTCGGCGAGCGCGAGCTCGCCCACCGGGGTGACCCGCTCGGGCTGGTAGATCATCGCGTTCGAGATCGCGTCGGTCCCGACCGGCGCGTCGAGGCCGACCGCCTCGTAGGTGCCCGGCGAGGTCACCGCGTTGAGCCGGTCCACGAGGTCGGCTAGTGCGTCACCCGACGTACCGAAGTTGTTCTCGATCTCCATCAGCCCCACCACGTCCGCGTCCATCGTGGTGATCGCCGTCACGATCTTGGCCGCCTGCAGCTCGAACTCGTTGGCGTCGTCCGCGCCCCGGCTGCCGAACGTCGTGAAGTAGTTCAGCACGTTGAAGGCTGCGACGGTCGCGGTGACGCTCGCCGGGTCGGCGCCGGCCAGCACGTCCGGCGGGCCGTCCGGCCTCGGGTTGTCGAGGTTGACGAACTCGATCGTGTCCGGGGCCGTGGGCTGGATGCGGAACGATCCGAACTGGAAGTGGGTGATGCCCTCGATCGTGTCGGTCGTCTCCGCGCCGGCCCGTACGTCACCGTTGGCCAGCCACGGCGTGGGGCTGCGGTTCGTGGTGCTGTGAGCGTCGTCGAGCTTGATCATCGCGCTGAGGTTGTCCTCGCGCAGCTGCACGGCCTCTGGACTGTCCAGGTCGTGCAGCTCGGCGGGGTGCCACAGGAACCCGTCGGCCGACAGGTCGAGCTCGCCGAACCGTCCGAGGAAGAAGTTCTGGGTGATGGTCATCGCGCCGGTTTCGGCGGTCAGGTCCACGCGCATGCCGGCGAGCTGCGCCAGCTCGACGCGGTCGTCGACCGGCATCTCGAGGTCGACCGCCGTCGGCAGGGCGACGCCGGAATCAACGACCTCGAACTCGGCCGAGGACAGCTGGTAGGTGCCCTGGAACTGGCCCACGGTGCCCGCAATGCAGGCGAGGTCGCCGACCTCGAGGGCGTCGTCCGCCACACCGGGCAGGAACACGAAGATGCCCTCCGAGGTAGTGGGGTCGGCGTCGGCGTCCTCGTCCTCCTCTTGCACGAAGATGCCGCTCAGCCCGTCGAGGAAGTTGGCGGTCACGACCCCCTCGACGCTGACGCGCTGGCCCACTTGGGCGGGGTCCGCGCTCGGCAGGCCGTTGGCACCGACCTCGTTGATGTCGTGGATCATCGTGTCCGGTGTGCACTCCTCGGGCTCGAGCGCGGGGATCTCGGTCCCGTCGATGACCGACCCGGGGTTGGGGGCACCGCGGCTGTTGGTGTCGGTCGAGACCCACTCCCACGCCTCGGGGACCTCCCCGACCCGATCGATGGATGCGCCGATCGGGGTGGCGCTGCCCTGGGTGACGACGACGTCGCGGCTCTCCACCCCCTCGGCCGGTCCGTCGGTCGCGGTGAAGACGCCCTCGTAGGACAGGAACTCCACCAGCTCGCCGGTCGCGTCGGCGAGCGCGATCCCGTCGGGGGAGCCGTTCTGCAGACCGGGCGTGTCGACCACGACCGTGCCGTAGCCCGCCACCTGGTCGTCCACGGTGCCCGACAGGGAATGGGTGCCGTACACGCCGCCGCCGTTGCCGTTGTAGAGCAGCACGGTCCAGCCGGAGAGGTCGGCGCCGGCGGGCGCGGTCACCTCGACGAACTCGCCCACGTCGGCACCGACGTTGTCGTAGTGGAACTCGCTGATGAAGACAGTGCCGTCGATCGGAGTGTTGTCCGGCCCGCACGCGGTCGGGTCGCCGATGCCGCCGAAGGTGTCCTGGGGAAGGCCGACCCAGTCGTCGGCCGGGTCGTAGACATCGAACGGGTCGGTGTCGCCCTCGTCGCGACCCTCGATCGGACACAGCGTGTGGTTCTGCGTCGTGGTGTCGCCCGTGCCCCACACCTGCTGAACGCCGGCCTGCCCGATGGAGTCCAGGACCGTACCGGTGTCGGCGGCCGGGACGTAGTCGCGGTAGAGCACGAGCGCGTCGTCGCCGTTCCACAGCCCGCCGCGCGTGTGGTCCGCCACGTCGGTCAGCGCGGCGGCCGCCTGGGTGTCGGCCAGTACCCACGCGTCGCCGTCGGCCAGCGTGCCGGTGAGCTCGATCTCGTAGGTCGGGGCCGTGCTGCCGTTGTGGTAGCCGACCACGTAGTAGTCGCCGGCGTCGAGGTCGACCGGATCTCCGGTGGTGTTGCCGACCTCGAGGGCCTTGTTGAAGCTCGACCCCTCGATGTACTGCGTGAACAGCAGGCGCACATCCGCTCCTGCCTGGGTGCTGTCTCCGCGCGTCCGCCCGCAA
>CAZSQF010000165.1:0-7011 GCA_964608935.1 uncultured Actinomycetota bacterium
ATGTTGCCGAAGGTGCCCCGCATCATGACCTCGTGGTTGCCGCGGCGCGACCCGTACGAGTTGAAGTCGCGCACGTCGACGTCGTGGGCGCGCAGGTAGTCCCCCGCGGGGCTGTCGACCTTGATCGCGCCTGCCGGCGAGATGTGGTCGGTGGTCACCGAGTCACCGAGCTTGGCCAGCACCCGTGCGCCGTGCACGTCCTCGAGCGGGGCCGGCTCCGCCCCCATGCCGTCGAAGAACGGCGGGCGCCGGATGTAGGTCGATCCGTCGTCCCAGGCGAAGGTGTCGCCCTCCGGCGTCGGCAGTGACCTCCATTCCTCGTCGCCCTCGAACACCGACGCGTAGTCGCGCGTGAACATCTCGCTGGCGATCGCCGAATCGATCACCTCCTGGATCTCCGCCGGGGACGGCCAGATGTCCGACAGGTGCACCGGCTCGCCGTCGGCGCCGACGCCGAGGGGGTCGGTGGTGAGATCGAGATCCATGGTCCCCGCGAGGGCGTAGGCGACCACCAGCGGCGGCGACGCCAGGTAGTTCATCTTCACGTCGGGGTTGATACGCCCCTCGAAGTTGCGGTTGCCGGACAGCACCGACACCACCGCGAGGTCGTGTTCGTGGACCGCCTTGCTCACCTCCGGGATGAGCGGCCCGGAGTTGCCGATGCACGTGGTGCAGCCGTACCCGACCAGATTGAAACCGAGCTTGTTGAGGTAGGGCGTGAGCCCGGCCCGGTCGTAGTAGTCCATGACCACCTTGGAGCCCGGTGCGAGGGTGGTCTTGACCCATGGCTTGCGCTCGAGGCCCCGGTCGACGGCGTTGCGGGCCAACAGCGCCGCAGCGATCATCACCGACGGGTTCGAGGTGTTGGTGCACGACGTGATCGCCGCGATGGTCACGGCACCGTGATCGAGCTCGAAGCTGGTGCCGTCGGCCAGCTCCACGGCGGTGGGCCGGCTCGGCCGGCCGCCGCCGCGGGCCGCGGCGGTCGGGACCGGCGTTCCCGCGCTGGCGTGGTCAGGCTCCCTCTCGCCGTCGACGGCCGGCGGGTCGCTGGCCGGGAACGACTCCTCGAGCGCCTCGTCGAGCCCCTCGAGGTCCGCCGCCGGTCCGGCGTGCTCCTCAAGTGCCGCGCGGAAGGCCCGCTTCGCGTCGGTCACCGCGACCCGGTCCTGCGGACGCTTGGGCCCCGCCAGCGACGGCACGATCGTGGACAGGTCGAGCTCGAGCGACTCGGAGTAGTCAGCCGCCCGGTCCGGGTCGTGCCACAGCCCCTGCTCCTTGGCGTACGCCTCGACGAGGTCGACCTGTTCGTCGGAGCGGCCGGTGAACCGCAGGTAGCGCAGCGTCTCGTCGTCGATTGGGAAGATCGCCGCCGTGGACCCGTACTCCGGGGACATGTTGCCGATCGTGGCGCGGTTGGCGAGCGGCACGGCCGCGACGCCGGGGCCGTGGAACTCCACGAACTTGCCGACGACCCCGTGCTCGCGCAGGATCTCGGTGATCGTGAGCACCAGGTCGGTGGCGGTGGCGCCGTCCGGCAGCTCGCCCGACAGCTTGAAGCCGACCACCCGGGGAATCAGCATCGACACGGGCTGGCCGAGCATCGCCGCCTCGGCCTCGATCCCACCGACACCCCAACCGAGGACTCCGAGCCCGTTGACCATCGTGGTGTGCGAATCGGTGCCGACCAGCGTGTCCGGGTAGGCCTGCAACCGCCCGTCGGCCTCGTTCGGGAACACGACGCGGGCGAGGTACTCGATGTTGACCTGGTGCACGATCCCCGTCCCGGGCGGGACGACCTTGAGGCCGTCGAAGGCCTCCCGGCCCCACCGCAGGAACTGGTAGCGCTCGCGGTTGCGCTCGAACTCGAGCTCGATGTTGCGCTGGAGCGCGTCCGGCACGCCGAAGACGTCGGCGACGACGGAGTGGTCGATCACGAGCTCGGCCGGGACGAGCGGGTTGATCCGCGACGGGTCGCCGCCGAGCTCGCGCATGGCCTCGCGCATGGCCGCGAGGTCGACGACGGCCGGGACGCCCGTGAAGTCCTGGAGGATGACCCGCGCCGGCGAGAACGCGATCTCGGTGTCCGGGTCCGCGGTCGCGTCCCAAGACGCGAGGGCCCGGATGTCGTCGGCCGTGGTCGTGACCCCGTCCTCGTGCCGGAGCAGGTTCTCGAGCAGGACCCTGAGGCTGTACGGCAACCGGTCTGCGCCGTCCACAGCGTCGAGTCGGTGGATGTCGTAGGTGGTGTCGCCGACGTCGAGCTGGCCCTTGGCGCCGAAGCTGTCGCTGGTCACCGCGGTCTCCTGTTGGCGTGGGACGTCGACGGAGTCGCCCGCCGCCGTGGCGGAACGGGGAGGTGACCTTACCGAAGCACCCGGCCCGGCTTCTCCGCCGGAGGGCTCGACTCGCCTGCGTCTGCCGGTGGGCATAGTCTCGGCACCGGTCAACGCCCGGACCCGGAGCCCCGCATGCCGACCCTTGCGCTCGTCCGCCACGGTCAGTCGCTGTGGAACCTCGAGAACCGCTTCACGGGCTGGGTCGACGTGCCGTTGACCGAGGAGGGCGAGGCCGAGGCTCGTCGCGCCGGCGAACGGCTCCGGGGCGTCCACTTCGACATCGCCTACACGTCGGTGCTGACCCGGGCCGAGGAGACGCTGCGCATCATCATGGAGACCGCGGATCTCGACCTGCCGATCATTCGTGACCAGGCGCTCAACGAGCGGCACTACGGCGACCTCCAGGGACTGAACAAGGCGGACACCGCCGCCCGCTATGGCGACGAGCAGGTGCACACCTGGCGCCGGTCGTTCGCGACACCGCCCCCGAACGGCGAGGCGCTGAAGGACACCGCCGCGCGCACGCTGCCGTTCTTCGAGCGCGCCATCCTGGGGGACGTCAGGCTGGACAAGGACGTCCTGGTCGTCGCCCACGGCAACTCCAACCGCGCGATCGTGATGCAGCTCGACGACCTCGACGAGGACGAGGTGCCCGGACTCGAGCTCGCGACCGGCGTCCCGCTCGTGTACGACCTCGCCGCCGACGGCTCGGTCCAGGGCAAGCGCACGCTCGACTGATCGAGCCGCCGCCGGCGCGCGGCTACGCTCGAGGCTGCGTTCAGCGTCGTCCAGGAGGCGATCTGCCTTGCCCGAGCCCGTCCGACCCAGCGAGGGATGGGGAGTCCTCCATCTCTTCCTCGACGTGGATCACGCGGTGGTCCCGACCCTGCCCGCACGCGCCGCCAAGGACCTCGTGGCGACACTCGAACGGTGGCAGGACACGCTCCAGCTGCACCTGTTCAGCGTCCTCGGCCACAAGGCCGACGTCATGCTCATGGCGCTGGACGAGGATGTCGCGGCCCTGCGCCGATTGCAGACCGAGATCCAGGCGACCGACGCGGCGCCGGCGGTGCGCCTGTCGTGGTCGTACCTGTCGCTCACCGAGGGCAGCGAGTACACCACGACCCCCGAGCAGTACCGCGAGGAGCTCGCCGCCAAGGGCGTGGCGGGCGACGACCTCGAGCGCCGGGTCGACGAGTACGCCGAGCGGATGGCCAAGTACAACCAGGACAAGCTCTACCCCCGGATGCCCGAGTGGGAGCTCGCCTGCTTCTACCCGATGTCGCACCGTCGGGAGGGCGCCGACAACTGGTACGTCCTGCCGTTCGAGGAGCGCAAGCGGCTGATGCACGATCACGGCCGCAGCGGCCGCGCCTACACCGGACGTGTCCTCCAGCTGGTGACCGGGTCGACGGGGCTCGACGACTGGGAATGGGGCGTGACGCTGTTCGCCCACGACCTGGCGGACGTGAAGGACATCGTCCACCGGCTCCGCTACGACGAGGCATCTGCCCGGTTCGCCGAGTTCGGCCCGTTCATCATCGGCCTGCGACGCAGCCCGGCGGAGCTGGTCGGCGAGATCGGCCTCGACCGCACCCGGTGAGCGACCGCACCGAGGACCTGCGCCGAGCGCTGCGGACCCATGCCCCCGCCGACGCCCGTGAAGAGGCGTCGCTGCGGCGCATGCGCGCCCTGCTGGACTGGCTCAGGGACCCTTTCGACGAGGCCGCCGACCCGACCCACGTCACCGCGTCGGCGGTGGTGCTCGACGGCCGGGACCGGCTGCTGCTGCACCGGCACAAGCGGTTGGGCATGTGGCTCCAACCGGGTGGCCACGTGGACCCGGACGAGGACCCTTCCGCGGCGGCCGTTCGCGAGACCCGCGAGGAGACGGGTCTGGTCGCGGCACACCCCGACGACGGCCCGCAGGTCGTCCACGTCGACGTGCACGAGGGCCCTCGCGGTCATGTGCACCTCGACGTGCGCTACCTCCTGCTCGCCGACGCCGATCACCGCCTGCGGCCCGGGGCCGGCGAGTCACCGGCCGTGGGGTGGTGGGCCGTCGCGGATGCCCTGGAGGTCGTCGACGCGGGCCTCGCCACCGCCGTACGCCAGGCGCAGGCCTGCCACACGCGTTCTGCATCGGGTCCCAGGGGCGCTCGGGGTCGAAACCGGGCGTGACGCCAGCCCGGAGACGTCGTTCTGACCCGGGTCAGAACAGGCGCGGGTTGCGATCGTCCTCGCCGCGCAGGCGCGCGAGGTCGATCTCGACGCAGGTGATGCCGCGGGACTCGGCGAGCACCCGCGCCTGGGGCTTGATGGTCGTCGCGGCGTACAGGCCCCGCACCGGCGCGAGCATCGGGTCGCGCTGGAGTCGTTCGAGATAGCGCGACAGCTGCTCGACGCCGTCGATCTCACCGATGCGCTTGATCTCCACCGCCACGGCCCCGCCGTCGGCGTCCCGGCACAGCAGATCGACCGGACCGAGATCGGTGCGGAACTCCCGCTGCACACACAGCAGCCCGGCCTCGAGGTGGCTCGGATGGTCGGCGAGCAACAGCTGGAGCTCGCGTTCGACACCGTCGAGGGTCAGACCTCGGTCGGTGTCGAGGTCGTAGGTGACGTCCTCGAACACCTCCTCGAGCTCGATCGTGAGCAGCTCCCCCTTCGGGTTGGTCACGACCCAGCGGGCGCCCTCGTCGACGAGCGTGTTCGGCGCGTTCATCCAGTTGAGGGGCTTGTAGGCGCCGACGTCGGCATGGATCGCAACACACCCGTCCGCCTTGACCATGACCAGGCGCACCGCCGACGTCAGCGTGGACGACAGACGGCCTTCGTAGGTGGCCGAGCAGCGAGCAACGAGGAGGCGCATCGAAACCGGACGCTAGCCGTGGTGGCCAAGGCGACCAACCACGCCCCTGCGCACGGTCAAGGCGCGGCGCCAAGACGCCGATGGGTGGGATGCGGGGAGCGATGCCACGCCTCCCGGACCCAGGAGCACGCGGTGTCCGCATCCGAGCTCGTCGGCACGACATTGACGCCGTATCTGGCACGGCTGGGCGAGGTCGACCTGCTCGATCCCGAGCAGGAGGTCGACCTGGCCAAGCGGGCCCACGCCGGTGTGGCCGCCCAGCAGCTCCTCGACGAGCGGCAACCGCGCGGCCCGGCACGCGCCCGGCTGCTGCGGATCGTCAGCGAGGGACGCACCGCCACCGACCTGCTGGTCCGGGCCAACCTGCGTCTGGTCGTGTCAATGGCACGTCGCTACCGGGGCCGAGGGCTCGACCTGGCCGATCTCATCCAGGAGGGCAACCTCGGACTGATCAAGGCGGTCGAGCGCTTCGACTACGCGCGCGGCTTCAAGTTCTCGACCTATGCGGCGTGGTGGATCCGGCAGGCCATCACCCGGGGGCTTGCGGATCGCAGCCGGTCCGTCCGGTTGCCGGTCCACGTCCACGAGACGTTGGTGAAGCTGCGCTGGGTCGAGCTCGAGCTGTGGCAGCAGCTCGAGCGCGAACCCACCGAGGAGGAGCTCGCCGACCGGCTCGGGGTCCAGGTCGCCCGGCTGCGCGAGATCCGGACCGCCGCCGCGGATGTCGCGTCGTTGGACGCCCCGGCGGGCGGCGAGGGGGACACCACGCTCGGGACGCTGGTCCCGGACGCCGGTGCAGACGACCCGGAGGCCGTGACGGCCGACGGCGACACCCGCGCGGCCGTGAGCGCGTCGCTGGAGCGGCTCGAGGATCGGGAACGACACGTACTCGAGCGGCGCTTCGGCCTGACGGGATCCGAGCCCTGCACCCTCGACGAGATCGCCCAGGACCTCGGCGTCACACGCGAGCGGATCCGCCAGATCGAGATGCGCGCGCTGCGCAAGCTGGCGCATCTCCACCTCGACGGGCTGCTCGACGGCATGTCGGCCTGACACCCCGCCCTGACCGGTCGGCGGACGAGGGGCGGTACGCTCGCGGGTCGAGCGCGAGCCGGCGCACGCCCCTCCCCCCGGCGCCGCCGCGTACCCGTGTTCCCTCGCACCAGGTGAGTTCCCGTGGCCCTGCAAGTGGGATTGGTCGGCCTGCCGAACGTCGGCAAGTCGACGCTGTTCAACGCCGTGTCCCAGGCCGGCGCCGACGTGGCCAACTTCCCCTTCTGCACCATCGACCCGAACGTGGGCGTGGTCCCGGTCCCCGACCCGCGGCTCACCCGGCTCGGCGAGCTCACCGACGCCCCCCGGGTGGTGCCGACCGCGATCGAGTTCCTCGACATCGCCGGGCTGGTCGCCGGCGCCTCACGGGGTGAGGGCCTCGGCAACCAGTTCCTGGCCCACATCCGCGAGGTCGACGCCGTGTGCCACGTCGTGCGGTGCTTCGAGGACGACGACGTGGCCCACGTGTCCGGGGCGGTCGACCCGGTCCGGGACATCGAGATCGTCACCACCGAGCTGGCCCTCAAGGACCTCGAGACGGTCGAGCGCCGGCTCGACCGGGTCCAGCGGGCCGCCCAGAGCGGCGACACGAATCTCGCCCGCGAGGCCCGGCAGGTCGAGGCGCTGCGCGACCATCTCGCCTCCGGCTTGGTGGCGCGCACCTTCACGGGCGACCTCGATCCCGGGCTCGCCCGGGAGCTGGCGCTGCTCACCGCCAAGCCGGTGCTGTACGCCGCCAACGTGGCC
>CAZSQF010000166.1:0-7009 GCA_964608935.1 uncultured Actinomycetota bacterium
GAACGGTTCGGCCATCTGTCTCAGCCGTCGCCTCGGTGTGGCTCGTCGGATTGCAGGCTCAACCGCATGAGCACGCGGGGGAACCCTCCGGACACCGACTGCGTGTCCGCGGCCTTCGTGAACCCGGCTTGTTCGAACAGCCGGCGTGTGCCGACGTAGGCCATGGTGGGGTCGACCTTCTCGCCCTGGTTGTCCACGGGGTAGCCCTCGACGGCCGGCGCGCCCTGCGAACGGGCGTACGCGACGGCGCCGACGAGCAGGGGGTGTGAGACGCCCTTGCCGCGGTGGCCTGGACGCACGCGGATGCACCACACCGACCAGACCGGCAGGTCGTCCACGTGGGGGATCTTGCGCGACCGTGCGTAGGGAAGCTCCGACCGGGGTGCCACCGCAGCCCAGCCGACTACCTCGCCGTCGTCGTAGGCCAGCACGCCTGGTCCCTGGTCGCTCCCGCACAGCTTCTTGACGTACTCGCCTCGTGCAGGTCCCACCAGCTGCTGGTTGGTCTTCGAGTCGACCCGGTGGCTCAGGCACCAGCACACCGACGACGAGGGGTTCTTGGGTCCGAGCATGATGGCGACGTCGTCGAACCGATCCCGGGTCGCTGGTGCTACCTCGATGGTCACGAAACCTCCCTCGCCCGCAGGCACGACGATAGCGCCGCGACCTCCTCGGCGAGGGGGCACCGAGCACTGCGCGACCTGTGACCCGTGCATCTCCGCAGAGATTCCCGAGTCGGCCGTTGCACCTGGCTCACGGGTCCACGGACGCGAGCGGCCGGCCCTCGTAGATGACCTGCATGTCCGGCCGTTCGATCCATCGGTAGTGCGCCCAGATGAAGGCGTGCTGGAACGCCGCCGCCGTCAGCGCCGCCCGGGAGCCGGCGGCGACGGCGATGGCCCACAGTGCCAGGAAGCCGAAGACGTACATCGCGTTGGGCACGATCGCGAAGGCACCGCGGCGTACGAACGGTTCGTCGAAGTCCCGGTCGAAGTGATCGACGCCGAGGGCGCGGCGGATGCCGAAGTAGCGCGCGACCGATACGAAGGTCCACCCCGCTGGCGCGGCGAGCATCGTGGCCGCGACGAAGGACGCAGCCCCCGGCGCCCACAACGAGCCCGCATCCGACACCGCCACACCCAGCACGACGACGGGGCGAAGCGCGAACAGCGGCAAGAAGGCGGCACCGAAAACGCGCAGGCCATGGTCACCGAAGCGGCGGGTGAACCAGCGATGGACCAGCTCTGCCCGCCATCCGGCACCTGCCACCAGTTGGTGGACGACAGGCACCGCGATCGCCATAGCCAGCCACATTCGACCCGGCAAGCCGAGCCACATTCCGGTGGGCCGGCCAAGCCACCAGGCCAGCCCGCCGAGCACCACCGCCGCGGCCAGCTGCCAGCCGAAGCCCTCGGTGCTTCTGAGCGGTTCGGTCTTCTCGGCCATCGCGGTGAACCTACTCGCCGAGTGCGGCAGAACCGGGCCTTCGCCCGTTTCGAGCCTTGGCGTTCTGCGGGGTGGTGGGTCAGGCCATCGCCGTGCGCGAGAAGGAGGAAACGATGTCCGAGGATGTTTGAGGTGTTCGGTGACGAACAGCGCGACCTGCGGGTGGAGGCCAAGCAACGCTGGGCCGCAACCGACGCCTACCGGCAGAGTCAGACTGGTCGACATCGCCCGGTCGCCGCGCGGCATCTCGACGCTGCATGAGGCCACCGCCGGCGACCCGAGCTCCAGCCAGCGCTGGCACGACAACATGGCCTATGGCGGCGACCAGGAGCTGATCGCCGCGCTGCGCACGCCGTCGGGCGAGGTCTGGGGTGCGCTCGGGCTCTACCGCGCCCCCGGACAGCCGATGTTCAGCGACAACGACCTCGCCTTCGTTGCCAGCCTGACGCCATGGTTGGCCGAGGGAGCCGGTGGGTCGTGCTGCACGGAGCGATGCTGCAGGGACGCTCTACCGCCGAGATCGCCACCGAGCTGGCCATCTCACCCCACACCCCCCAGGAGCACCTCAAGCACGTCTTCGACAAGACCGGCGTCCGCAGCCGGCGCGACCTTGCCGGAAAGGTCTTCTTCAACCACTACGAACCCCGTGTCCGCGACAACGAGCATCGCGCGGCCACCGACCGGCCTCTTCGAGGAGGCCCGTCCTGACCCGCCTCCTTGGTGTATGATTGGTGTATGGCAGCCAGGACGCGCACGAACATCGAGCTCGACGACGAATCGCTCCGCGTCGTCATGCAGCGGTACGGCCTCACGACGAAGACCGAGGCCGTTGACATGGCGCTGCGACATCTCGCGGGACAGCCGATGACGCGGGATGAAGCCCTCGCGATGGAGGGCGCCGACGCGATCGGGTCCGTCCCGGAGGACCAGGCGCCGCCGGAGTCTTCGTGATCCTCGTGGACACCTCGGCCTGGGTGGAGTACGACCGGGCGTCGGGGAGTCCTGTGCACCTGCGTCTGCGCAGCTTGATCGCCTCGCAGCAAGACGTCGCGGTCACCGAGCCCGTGGTGATGGAGGTCGCGGCAGGAGCGAGGACCGACAACCAGGAACAGCAGCTACGCAGGCTGCTGGCGCGCTTCCACCTGCTGAGGTTCGATCCGATCATCCACTTCGACGGTGCCGTCCGGCTGTACCGGCAGTGCCGTCAGGCGGGAGTGACCCCGCGTGGCCTGATCGATTGCCTGGTCGCCGCCGTGGCTGTGTCCCATGACGCGGAACTGCTCAGCCACGATCGTGACCTCTCCCGGATGGCTGACGTGACCGCACTGGCCCTCGACCGGCACTCACTCCGCCTTGATTGAGCAGCAGGCGCTGTTCGACTGCCAGCGAGACGCGCAGCGAGACCGCGCACGGGAGTGACGGTGCGGCACGGCTACGGGCTGGAGGGCGTGGGCGTCCGGGGACGACTGTCTCCGCGTGCAAGAACAGCAGCCACCAAGCAGGCCACCGCGGCAAGCAGGAAGACGACGCCGATCGACAGGATGCCAAGCACGCCGATCGGGAGGAAGAGGACCGCAGCGACCAGAAAAAGGACCCTGCGCAACCGGGGAAGCGTGATCGCGGAGATGGCAGCGATGACGCCGAAGGCTGCCGCACCCCAGAGCACCATGGCAAGTAGCGTCGCGTTCATGCGTCACGCTCCGATCGGGGCCGCGCGCCCTCGGGTGAAGATTGGTACCCGTCACTGTCCGCCACGTCATGCCCCCTGGCAAAATGTTCTTCGGTGACGGCCGCTGAGGTGGCCAAGCCCGGTGCGTGAGACGGGGCTACTCAGCCCGGGAGTGCGACCGCGCCGGGGGCCGGATCCGACTCGACGCCAGCGCGGCCAGGGACGTCCCCAGGGCGAGACCGGCGCCGGCGACGGCCACGGAGCCGGCCCATCCGGGCTTGTTGACCATCAGGAAGATGATCGCGAGGTCGATGCCGACGACGATGCGTAGCGCTCCGACGACCCGGGGTTCGTGGACGAGGTCGGTGAGCCCCCGGTCGAGCGGTCCGTCGGCTACCTCGTCGGCCGCGGCGAGCAGCTTCTTCACGTGGGGGTCGACAACGGACATGGCCAGCGCCCCGTTGGCGACGAACAGGACGACCGCCACGGCGATCCAAGCGTCCGTGAAGGACCACCCTGCCAGCGTCATGTACACCCCCGAGGCGAGCACCAGGACGGCGGCGGGGCCCGACGCCGTGAGGGCGTGCTGCTGCAGGCGCGCCAACGCCCGGACTGCCCGGACGTCGGTGGCGCCGCGGATGGCGCTGTACACCACCGGCGCGAGCAGGTAGCTGCCGACGAGGACGATCGCTGCGGCGATGTGGACGAACTTCCCGAGGGTGTAGAGGCTCATCGGTTGCTCCCTTCCTGGGTCCTGGGTCTCGCGACCATGGCGGCGGGCAGCCGGCGTCCGCCGCCCGGTGGTGGTGCCTCAGAACAGCACGCGGGTTGTCAGCAAGCCGTCTGCGGGTGCGCGGCCCGACAAGATCCGGCAGAACTCGACGGGCTCGAACGCGAGGTGCGGTCCACCCTCGCCCTGACGGAACTCACCGCCGGCGGGACCGGACAAGGTGACGCGGAAGGGCTGGCCGTGCCGCTCGGCCCACTCGGCCACCACGTCTTCGACGATGCGCCGGTCCACGGTCGCGTCGAGGTCGGTGGGGCGGTCGGTGGCGCGGGCGATGTCGATGCGGTGCATCCACACGTCGCGGGTGTAGATCACGTCAACGCCCTCGCCCATGGTCAACTTGGTCGGCGAGCCGGGCGCTAGCGAGCCGGCCTCGTCAACCTGTATCGTCATGCGGCGGAGCAGGCGCGGCAGGCGCATCCTGGCTCGCACGGCGGCGGGGGCGAGCTCCCGCAGGGTCGCGATGCGCTCCTCGGGGGACAGATGCGCGTGGTCGCGCACCTGCAGGGCGGTGCTCGCGTCGAGGGTGCTGCCTTCGAAGTCGTCGGCGTGGCGCTTGGCCCACCGCTCCTGGCGCAGCGACTCACGCAGCGATGCGGCGCCCTTGGCGGCGCCGATGAGATGGCCCACCATCGCCGCCACGTCCCACCCGGGGCACTCGGTCGGCGCGCTCCACTCCTCGGGCTCGAGCTGCTCGAGCAGCTCGAACAGCCGCTCGTAGGCGCCGAGCGCGACCTCCCGGGCGTCGGTGTCGCGCGAGATCCGTCGGATCTCCTCCACCGAACGGGTCATGTCCACGCTCATCACTGCCTCCTCGCCCGCCGCACGTGTGCGACGTACATCTCGGCGGCCTCACGGCTCAGCCGGCGCCAACGATCACCGCCGGGGTCGTTCGCGAGCTGCTGGGACGCCAGCCCGGCGATGAGCGCCGTCAACAGGTCGACATGACGCGGGTCGTCGATGCCGAGCCGCGCGAACTCCTCGACCGAGCGCCCGTAGGAGGCCACCGACACCGCGTAGGCCTCGGACGACGGCTCCCACCCCGGCACGGCCCGGGTGAACATCAGCTGGAACCGCGCCACGGATGCGCCGCAGAAGTCGATGAATGCCTCGATGCTCGCCGCCAGCGTGCCCACCGGGTCGTCAGGGTCGATCTCGAGGTCCGCATCCATGGCGTCGAGCTCGCGGTAGCCGGCGGCGAACATCTCGTCGTAGATGGCCGCCTTGCTCGCGAAGTACGTGTACAGCGACGGTGCCCGCATCCCGACCTCGCGGGCCAACTCCCGTAGCGACAGGCCCGCGATCCCGTCGCGCTCGGAGAGCCGCCAGGCGGCCTCCAGGATCTCTGCGCGAGTCTGTTCGCGACGACGCGCGCGGACGTGACCGGGGCCGGCAGTGGCTGTCATGACGTCATATCTAACACTGAGAGTATTACCTAACAGCGTACAGAATCGCAGCGGTCGACGCGGCTGTCAAGACCGCAGCAGCAGGCCGGCGTCTCCTCCAAGCGCTGCGTGAGCGGCTGCTCGACGGAACCGCTGCTCCCCGTCCCGCATCCGGTCGGCTCGTCGGGTCGAGTGGCCACCGAGGATCGGCAGGCGTGGCGGCACCGCCGTTGCAGGAACCCTGTCGACAGCGCCATCACCGCAGTCAGTACGCGGTCCGTGGATCCAACACACGCGGCCGTGAGTCCGCGCACAGAGCCGGCTGCTGTCGCAGCCGGGCGTACCCGGCCGGGCGCGGCAGTGCCGCACCTACCCTGCCGTCCACCGGGGGGCCGGTCTGGCCCACGCTCGCCTACCTGGACGCCCCGTCGACGGTGGTGGTCAGCGGCACCGGCCGGGACAGCGTGTCGCCAACCGGCGAGCCGTGCTCGCACGCATGCTGGAGGGTGGCCATCTGCTCGGGGGTCACCTGCGCTGCCCGCAGGCGCACCCGGCAGTCGATGCGCTGGTAGCCGGAGCCGGGTGCGTGCTCGAGGCCGAGGAACGAGCGGACCTCAAAGTGGCCGCTTGTCGTGATCTCGAGGTTGTCGATTGCGAGGCCGAACAGGGCCGCCCGGGTGGTCATGACCTCGACGTCACATGCCGCGAGGGCTCCGAGCAGTGTTTGCATGGCGTTGAGGTTGCCATCGCCGCCGATCTCCAGGGTCCTGCCCTCGTGCTCGATCCGTGCGCGATCGGCCCCGAGCCACCGTGCGGTGACGCTTGGCGCACGTTCCGAGAGTGCTGGCTCGTCGCGAACCCTCGATCGGAACGCGTCGAGCGCGGCCACGTCGATGCCGTTGATCATCGTCATGCTGGCCTCCTGGTCCATGGGGTCGTCCAGAACCAGTCTTGGTCGGAGCCGTTGGAGCCGCCGTTGGAGGCACCCGGGGCGGGCGGCTCAGGCGACCTCGGCGACCAGCCGCTGGAGTGCCGGGTTGTCGATCTCGGATCCGAGGGCGCTGGCGGCCTGCCGGGCCCCATCGTCTCCGGTGCGGGCTCGGTGCACGAGGGCCCTCACGCTGAGCTCGCGGCCACCGATCTGCGTTGCGGCGCGCTCGAGATCCGCGATCCAGCGGCCCGTCGAGGGCAGGCCGTGGGCCACACCCACCGCGCAGAGCGCGTCGAGCCCGTAGGCCACGATCCACAAATACGAGTCGGGCAGCAGGGTGCAGCAACGCGGCGCCTGCTCGAGCCAGCTCACGGCACGATCCAGATCCGCATCCTGCGCCGCGATGAGCCCGAGACCGCGCATCCCCATGCTCTCCCAGCACACGTCGCCGAGTTCCCGGCCCATGGTGTAGGCGTGCTCGAAGTTCACCGCGGCCGTAGCGAGCTCACCCGTTCGCAGCTGTACCTCCGCCAGCAGTGCCTCGGGCCAGGGCACGAAGGCCGTCCATCCGGCCTCCCGCGCCTGCCCGACCGAGGCTGTCAACGACCTGTGCGCGGCATCGAGCTCACCGCGCAGCAGCTGGCAGCGGCCCAGGAACGACCTGGCAAAGGCCCCCGCACGCACCTGCCCGGTGTCGTCGGCGAGCGAGATCGCCTCCGAGAGTCTGGCGAGCGCAGCCGGATAGTCGCCGAGGTCGCTGTAGCAGCCGCCCTCGACCAGCCGCACCCACG
>CAZSQF010000167.1:0-6997 GCA_964608935.1 uncultured Actinomycetota bacterium
CAGGCCGGGGTGGCCGTCGGCGAGCTTTTCCCGAACCTCGCCGGCGATCGGGTCTTCGACGAGGTGGAGGTCGAGACCCTGTGCGAGCTCGATGTGGTGTTCCTCGCCATCCCGCATGCAGCGGCCCTGGACCTCGGCGGCACGCTGCACGACGCGGGTGTGCGTACCGTCGACCTGTCGGCCGCGTTCCGGCTCGACCCCGACGCCTTCCGGACGTGGTACGGGCAAGAGCATCCGCGTCCGGAGCTGGCCCCGGCGACCTACGGGCTGACCGAGTACGCGCGCGAGGAGGTGGCCGACGCGACCCTCGTGGCCAACCCCGGGTGCTACGTCACGACCGCGTTGCTCGGCCTCCTGCCCCTGGCTGCGCTGGTCGCCCCCGGCTCGATCGTCGTCGACGGCAAGTCGGGGACCTCGGGTGCCGGGCGTCAGGTGAAGGACAGCCTGCACTTCTCGCACGTCGACGGCGGGATCACCGCCTACGGCGCACCTGATCACCGCCACACCGGGGAGATCGAGCGCTACCTCGGCGTCCACGGCGCGGAGCTCGGGCCGATCAGCTTCACCCCCCATCTGGTACCGATGCCACGAGGGCTGCTCACGACCAGCTACGCACAGCTCCGCGACGGTGTCGACGCCGACGACGTGCAGGCGGCCCTGGTCGACCGATACTCGCACGAGCCGTTCGTCCAGGTGCTGGCGCCGGGACGCTTCCCCACCACCAAGGCCGTGTCCGGTTCCAACGGGTGCCAGGTGTCGGCCATCGTGGACCCGCGCACGCGGCGGGTGGTGGTCACGAGCGTCACGGACAACCTCGGCAAGGGGGCCGCAGGCCAGGCGATCCAGAACGCGAACGTGATGCTCGGGCTCGACGAGACCGCCGGCCTGAGCGCCATCGGCGTGTACCCGTGATCCCTCCCTCGCTGCCGTGGGGCCCGGCCGAGCGCACGGGCGTGACACCGCTCGACGGCGGGATCACGGCCGTTCCCGGCGTGCGTGCCGCCGGCGTGGTCGCGGGGCTCAAGGACAGCGGCGCGCCGGATCTGGCGTTGGTGGATGCGGGCAGCGTCGTCGGGTGCTCGGCGGTGACCACCACCAACCTGGTCAAGGCGGCACCGTGCCTGGTGACCGAACGCCATACGGACGACGGGCGCGCGCGGGCGGTGGTGATCAACGCCGGCAATGCCAACGCCTGTACCGGGACGGAGGGCGTGGCGGCGGCCGAGCGCACGACCGTCGAGGTCGCGTCGGCTCTGGGTTGCGAACCCGGGGACGTCGTGCCCCTGTCCACCGGCATCATCGGGGTCCGCTTTCCGCTCGACCGCGTGGTGGCTGCGCTCCCGGCGCTGGTGGACGACCTGGCCGACGACGCGGCGGCCGGTGAGCGGGCCGCGCGGGCGATCACGACCACCGACACGGTCACGAAGACGGCCGCCGTCGAGGTCACCGACGGTGCGGGCAGCTGCACGGTCGGGGGGTTCGCCAAGGGTGCGGGGATGATCGAGCCCGCCATGGCGACGATGCTGGCCGTCGTCGCCACCGACGCACCCCTGACGGGAGCCGTGCTGCGGCGCGTGCTCGGGCAGGCCGTCTCCCGGACCTTCAACCGGATCTCGGTCGACGCGTGCGGATCGACCAACGACACCGTCGTGCTGCTCGCGACCGGGGCCGCGGAGCGGCCGACCAACCTCGGGCCGATCCAGACCGCGGTCGAGGCCGTGTGCGCGGACCTCGCGTACGCGATCGTGGCCGACGGCGAGGGCACGACCCGGGTCGCCGCGGTGACCGTCCGCGGGGCACCCACCGAGGACGACGCCGACCGCCTCGCCCGGGCGGTGACGTCGAGCACGCTCGTCCGGGCGGCACTGCACGGCGCGGACCCGAACTGGGGACGCGTCCTGTCGGCGATGGGGACGGCCGGGGTCCCGTTCGAACCGGTGCGCATCCAGATGGCCATCGGTGGCATCACCGTGTGCCGCTTCGGCACCGCGACGGTCTTCGACCCCGGCCAGGCCGCGGCCGCGATGTCGCGCCCCGAGGTCACGATCGAGATCGACCTCGGCCTCGGTGGCCACCACGCGACCAGGCTCACGGCCGACCTCACGCCCCAGTACGTCGCCGCCAACGCCTACTACACCACCTGAGCACGGGGGCGGTCTCCCCGGACGGAAGAGGACACGATGAGCAGCGTCGAATCCGATCTGCGCCCTTCGGCGGCGGCGGGCGCCTCCGCGAGCGCCGGACGCGCCGGTGCCAGCCGCATCGAGACGGCCCAGGAGAAGGCGGCGGTCCTGCGCGAGGCGCTGCCCTGGATCACCCGCTTCCACGGACGGACGGTCGTGATCAAGTACGGCGGCAACGCGATGGTGGACGACGACCTCAAGCGGTCGTTCGCCGCGGACGTGGCGCTGCTCCACTTCGTCGGGCTCCGGCCCGTCATCGTGCACGGTGGTGGCCCGCAGATCAGCCGGCTCGCCGACCAGCTCGGCGTCGAGTCTCGGTTCGTCGACGGGTTGCGGGTCACCGACGAGCGCATGATGGACATCGTGCGCATGTCGTTGCTCGGCAACGTCAACCCCGAGATCGTCGGGTTGGTCCAGTCTGCCGGCGCGCCGGCGGTCGGGGTGGCCGGCACGGACGCCGGGCTCCTGCAGGTCACCCCTGCGACCGGCCCGGGGGGCGAGGAGCTCGGCTACGTCGGGGACGTCGCGCACGTCGCGGCCAGCTATCTCGTCGAACAGCTGGACGCCGGCTTTCTGCCGGTGGTGGCCACCCTGGGTCGCGACGCCGACGGCGTCGAGCGCAACGTGAACGCGGACCTCGCCGCGGGAGCGATCGCGGCGGCGCTCGATGCCTCCAAGCTCGTGTACCTGACCGACGTCCCCGGGTTGTACCTCGACTTCGGTGACCCGGACCGTCGCACGCTCGTGAGCGAGGTCAGCATCGACGACCTCGACGCGATGCTGTCGTCCGGCGAGCTGCACGAGGGCATGCGGCCGAAGGTCCGATCGATCCTCGGCGCGGTCCGCGCGGGGGTGCCGCAGGCCCACATCCTGGACGGCCGGGTCCTGCACGCGGTCCTGATCGAGATCTTCACCGACGAAGGGGTCGGGACCATGGTGAGCGCGAAGGGGTCGGGGGGCGGCGCATGACCGGCGTCACCGACCTTGCCACCAGGGCGGACACCCGCCTCATGCGGACGTACGGACCGCCGCGGGCCACGTTCGTGCGTGGTGAGGGGACCGCCCTGTTCGACGCGGAGGGCAACGTCTGGCTCGACTTCCTGTGTGGCCTGGCCGTGACCGGTCTGGGGCATGCCCACCCGGCCGTCACCGATGCGGTGGCGCGACAGGCGGCCACGCTGGTCCACACCTCGAACCTGTTCCTGACCGCGCCGGCGGTCGGCCTCGCGGAACGGCTGGCACGGATCGCCGGGTGGGACGATGCCACCGTGTTCTTCAGCCAGTGCGGGGCGACCGCGAACGAGGCCGCGATCAAGCTCGCGCGCAAGCACGGCAAGCAGCAGCACCCCGACAAGGTCCGGCTCGTCACGCTCGAGGGGTCGTTTCACGGGCGGACCCTGGCGACGCTCGAGGCCACCGGCCAGCCCGCGAAGCACCTCCCGTTCGCGCCCCTGGCCGGCTTCGTGGACACCGTCGGCCACGACGATCCCGGCGCGCTCCGCGCCGCGGTGACCGACGACACCTGTGCCGTGCTGCTCGAGGTCGTCCAGGGGGAGGGCGGCGTCCGCCCCCTCGGCGACGACGTGCTCGCCGCCGCCCGGCAGGCTTGCGACGACCATGGCGCTCTGCTCATCGTCGACGAGGTCCAGACGGGCATGGGACGGACCGGCCCATGGTTCGCCTTCCAGGACTCCCCGATCCTCCCCGACGTCATCACGGTCGCGAAGGCCCTGGCCAACGGCCTGCCGATCGGGGCCTGTGTGGCCCGTGGTGAGGCGGCCACGACCCTCGAGCCCGGCGATCACGCCACCACCTTCGGCGGCAACCCGGTCACCTGTGCCGCCGCCAACGCGGTCATCGACACGATCGAGCGCGACGGACTGCTCGACGTGGCGGCCGCGCGCGGTGAACAGCTGCGCGCTGGCCTGCAACGGCTGGTCGACGAGGAGCCGCTGGCGAGCGGGGTCCGGGGCCGGGGCCTGCTGGTCGGGCTCGAGCTCGACCTGCCCTTGGCCGGGGCGCTCGAGGCGGCGTGCGCCGAGCGGTATCTCGTCGTCAACGCCGTGGCACCCGATGTCCTCCGCCTCGCGCCACCGCTCACCGTGACCCCGGACGAGATCGACCTCGCCCTGGCGGCAGTCGCCGAAGCGCTCGTTGCGGTCACGCCATGACAGGCTCCCACCCGACTCGCCCCAACCGACGCTGACCAGGAGGATCGCGTGGCCTTTCCCGAGGATTTCCTGTCGGTCGACGACCTCAGCGCCGACGATCTGATCGGCCTGCTCGACCGCGCCGACGAGCTCAAGGCCGAACGCGCGGCGCTGGCCCGGGCCGGACAGCCGCTCGTCCGTGGCGACCTCGCCGGCCGCACGGTCGCGATGGTGTTCGAGAAGCCATCGACGCGCACGCGGGTGTCGTTCCAGGTCGCGGTGCACGAGCTCGGTGGCCACCCGCTGCCGCTGTCCTCCGCCGAGCTCCAGCTCGGGCGGGGCGAGACGGTCGCCGACACCGGGACCGTGTTGTCCCGATACGTGCACGCCATCGTCGTGCGCACCTTCGGTCAGGCCCGGCTGGAGGAGCTCGCCGGCGCGGCCGATGTCCCCGTCGTGAACGCCTTGACGGACCTCGAGCACCCGTGTCAGGCCCTGGCCGACCTCCAGACCTTCCGCGAGGTCCACGGCGGCTTCGAGGGACGCAGCCTCGCCTACGTCGGGGACGGGAACAACGTGGCGCATTCGTTGCTGCTGGCTGGCGCCAAGGCCGGGCTGTCGGTCCGGGTCGGGCATCCGGACGGGTACGCACCGGACGCGGACATCGTGGCGCGGGCGCGGGACCTCGCGGCCGGCTCGGGGGCCCGGATCCTGGTCACGACCGACCCGGCGGCCGCGGTCGAGGGCACCGACGCCGTCTACGCCGACGTCTGGGCGTCCATGGGCCAGGAGGACCAGGCCGAGCAGCGGGCCACGACGTTCGCCCCCTACCAGGTGAGCGCCGAGCTCATGGCCGCTGCCGGCCCCGACGCGGTGTTCCTGCACTGTCTGCCCGCGCACCGGGGGGAGGAGGTCACCGCCGAGGTGATCGACGGACCCGCCTCGCGAGTGTTCGACCAGGCCGAGAACCGCTTGCACGCCCAGAAGGCGTTGCTGGCCGCCATCGCCGCCTGACCCGACGGGAGCCCCCATGGCCACCAAGCACGCCCGACAGCAGGTGCTGCGGCGCCTGCTCACCGACCGAGACCTGCGCTCGCAGCGCGAGGTCCGTGACGCGTTGGCGGCCGAGGGCATGGACACCCACCAGACGACGGTCGGTCGGGACCTCGATGACGTCGGTGCGGTCAAGGTCCGGGGCGCCGACGGCTCCCTCGTGTACCGGCTCGGGACCGGGCCGGGTCCGTCGTCCGCCCGCCAGCGCCTGGACGACACCCTGCGCCGGTTCGTGCTGACGATCGAGGCCAGCGCCAACCTGGCCGTCCTGCGAACCCCGCCCGCCTGCGCCCACCCCGTCGCGTCCGCGATCGACCTGGCGGAGCTGCCCGGCGTCCTGGCCACGGTGTCCGGTGACGACACCGTGCTGGTCGTCGCGGTCGAGGGCGTCACCGGCGCCGAGGTCGCCGCCGACCTACGCCACCTCATCGACACCTGACCCGACCCGCCCCGCACACCACGACAGGAGTGCCCCATGACCAAGCCCCGCGTCGTCCTCGCCTACTCCGGTGGGCTCGACACGTCTGTGGCGATCCGCTGGCTCGAGGAGGTCAAGGACGTCGAGGTCGTCGCCTGCGCCGTCGACGTCGGCCAGGGCATCGACGACCTCGACGAGATCCGCCAGCGCGGCCTCGACTGCGGCGCGGTCGAGTCGGTGGTCGTCGACGCCCGCGACGAGTTCGCCACCGAGTTCGTGGCGCCGGCGCTGAAGGCGAACGCCCTCTACATGGGCAAGTACCCGCTCGTGTCCGCGTTGTCGCGTCCGCTCATCGTCAAGCACCTGGTCCGCGTCGCCCGCGAGACCGACGCCGCCGGCGTCGCCCACGGGTGCACCGGGAAGGGCAACGACCAGGTTCGCTTCGAGGTCGGCACGATGTGCCTCGCGCCGGACCTCGACACCCTCGCCCCGATCCGTGAATGGGGGCTCACGCGTGACGCCGCGATCGACTGGGCCGTCGAACGCGGCATCCCGATCCCGGTCACCTCGAAGGAGTCGCCGTACTCGATCGACGAGAACGCGTGGGGCCGCACGGCCGAGTGCGGCATCCTCGAGGATCCCTGGGCCAAGCCGCCGGAGGACGTCTTCGAGCGCACCGTGTCGGTGGCCGACGCCCCCGACGACCCCGAGGAGGTCACGATCGCCTTCGAGCAGGGCCTCCCGGTGAGCCTCGACGGGAAGGAGCTGCCGCTGGCCGACCTGGTGGCCGAGATCGACCGCCGCGCCGGTGCCCACGGCGTCGGGCGGATCGACATGATCGAGGACCGGCTCGTCGGCATCAAGAGCCGGGAGATCTACGAGTGCCCGGGGGCGATGACGCTCATCGCCGCCCATCGCGACCTCGAAGACCTGTGTCTCGAGCAGGAGCTCGCCGAGCACAAGCGGGGCGAGGAGGGCCGCTACGCCCAGTTGATCTACAACGGGCTGTGGTGGGGGCCGCTCAAGAAGGCGATCGACGCCTTCATCGACGAGGCCAACCACTACGTGAACGGTGAGGTCCGGATCGAGCTGTTCAAGGGCCATGCCACGGTCGTCGGCCGGCGCAGCGAGCGCTCGGCGCTCTACAGCTACGAGATGGCCACCTACGACGAGGGCGACCAGTTCGACCAGAC
>CAZSQF010000168.1:0-6929 GCA_964608935.1 uncultured Actinomycetota bacterium
CCCAGCAGCGGCATGGCGAGGTAGGCGGCCCCCGGCTCCCGCCACCAGTCGTACAACGCGACGACGTGGGGATGCTCGAGGCCGGCGATCCGGCGGGCCTCCTCGTCGAACCGGGCGATGAACGCCGGGGAGTCGGCGACCGGGCCCCGGATGACCTTGAGCGCGACCTCGCGCCCCACGGTGTTCTGGTAGGCGCGGTGGACGGTGCCGAGCGGGCCCTCGCCCACCTGGCCCCGCAGCTCGTAGCCCCCCACCCCGCCGAGCAGGCCCCCGCCGGCCGTCGGGGCGGCAAGGTCGAGGGAGGGGTCCTGGGCGAGGATCCGCGCCTCCAGGGCAGCGAGCTCGGGCGACGGGTCGAGGCCCAGCTCGTCGGCCAGCTGGCGCCGGGTGCGCTGGTAGGCGCGCAGCGCCTCGGCCTGCCGTCCGGCGCGGTAGAGGGCCAGCATGTGCAGCGCCCGGAGCCGCTCCCGAAGGGGGTGCCCGCGGCACAGCGCCTCGAGCTCCCCCACCAGCTGCCTCGCCTGCCCGGTGCGCAGGTCGGCGTCGATGCGGTCCTCGAGCGCCCCGACCCGCAACTCGGTGAGCCGGCGGATCTCCTCCTGGGCGAAGTCCTCGTAGCTGACGTCCTCGTAGGCGCGGCCCCGCCACGTCGCCAGCGCGCCGCGCAGCACCACCGTCGCCTGCTCGGGATCCACGTCGAGCAGGGACCGGCCCTCGGCCACCTGCGCCTCGAAGCGGGCCGAGTCGAGGTCGTGGTCGTCGACCTCGAGCACGTAGCCCGACGACCGGGTCAGTAGCACCTCGCCCGAGCCGGGGCGGTCCCGGCCGGGCTCGAGCAGCGCCCGCAGCTTGGAGACGTACACCCAGAGTCGGTTGCGGAGCGCGTCACTCGGCGGCTCGTCCCACAGCGCCTCCAGGAGCTGCTCGGTCGCCACCACCCGGTTGGCGTGGATCAGCAGCATCGCCAGCAGGGCCCGCTGCTTCGGCCCGCCGAGCTCGAGCGGCGCTCCCTCCCGCACGACCTCGAGCGTGCCCAGCACCTGGAACTGCACCGCAAGTCCCCTCGGGCCAACCGAACCCACCATACGTGCGGCTTCCTGTCGGTACCAGCCATCTGGCCACGCCGGACTTAAGCGCCCCTTAAGGCCAGGGAAGGTGCCCTCAAAGCACGTCGCCCACCGTCGGAGGCATGGGTCCTGCCAGAACGCTTCCGCAGACAACGAAACCCGAACGGGCCGCGTTCGAGGCGGCCAGGCGTCCCGGTGCGTGGCAGTCCCGCGCCACCAGCGTTCTCCTCGGCTTCCTGATCCCGCTCATCGGCTTCCCGATCGTCGCCCTCACCCGGGCTGACACCAACCGTCCCCTGGCGGCCGTTCCTCACATACCGGCCGTGGTGGCTGCCCAGGATCTCCCCACGGTCGGCGGTTCCGGGCACGACATGCAGATCGTCGTGGAAGGGCAGGTCACCGAAGCTGACGCGGAGGCCGTCCGCTGGGCGCGTGACCGCTTCCTGGAGGCAGATCTGCCGCTGCCCGCCATGCAGGTGACGTTCCACGAGGACACCGAGCCCTGTAACGGAGGACACGGTGGCTTCAAGATCGAGGATGGTGTGAGCAGGGTCCTGGTCTGTGCCTCTGGGCACGAGATCGCAAGGGAAGCGCAGGTGAAACGAACCCTGCTGCACGAGTTCGCCCACGCCTGGGATCACCTCGCACTCACCGACGAGATCCGTGCCGAGTTCATGCGGTTCCAAGGGTCCGACGGCTGGCTGTCCGAGTCCGGCCTGCCCTACCACGAACGAGCCGGTGAGCACGCTGCTGAGACCATCATGTGGGGCCTGATGGACAAGCCGATCCTCATGGGAACGCTGTCCGAACCATCGTCGTGGGACGAGCTCTACCACGGCTACCTGCTGCTCACAGGCTCCGAACCTCCCCACGGGTACGCATGGAGCCTGTTCGCTGTCACCCCGAGCCACCAGGTCTACGCGCACACACCAAGACAGTTGGAACTCGTCCAGCAAGTCTGGGATCGGTTGGATGACCCCACGAACGATGGACGACACGACACCGTCCAGATCCGCTTTCACCGGGATCCAGAACCCTGTGCAGGGGCCACGACACGATCACAGCTCGTGGACGGGCAACTCCACATCCGCGCATGCCCGGCTTCCCCCAACGCGCTCACCAGGGAACTGCTGCGGGAACTAGGCGGCCGCTAGCCCGGTGCTGCACCCCCTGTCTGGTCTACCCCGAGCCACGGGCACGCGATGCAAGCTCACGGCGATGCTCAGCGTCACATATCGCGCGTCTGCGTTCCGTTTCGAAGAACGCCGGTCGGCACTCCCCCTGTGCAGCCCGTGTCATGGCTGTTCACAGGCATGAGCGCACAAGACCCAGGAGAGAGGGTCCATAAGCAATCACCGCATCCACTGCGTCACCTCCACCGCCGGTGCCACCTCGCCCGGCGCGCTTTCGAGACGCCTCTACCTGAACAGCAACGACAATGACTCGCCGCACCCATGCGCGGTCAACGCGCTGGGTCCGGGCTCCAGATGATCACGATCACGGTTCCTGAGCGCTAGCTAGACGCCATGCCAACGCACGGGAGACAACCGTGAGCGGACGGGCGAGCCTCCGCGTTTCGGACGGTTTCCCCTCCCTACCTACAAGCGATCTTGCGAACCGCCGGTGGTGTCGTGGTCGTGACGGTGGCGTGCAGCGCTCATGTGGGGCTCGTGGGCCGCTGGTGGTCGGCCGTCGTTCGCGACACCGACGAGGGGGCCGTTGGCACGGCGCAGCGCCGGCTTCATACTGGCTCCACAGCCACTCGCATCTGCCGGCGCAGAGGTCACGATGGCAATCGACGACCCCGGGATGGGGCGTGCGGGCGTGCCGTCCGGGGTCGCTGGGACCGGGCCCACCGTGCGCGGCTTGGGCCGACGGCAGCACGGGCCGGGTGTGTTGCCGGTGGCGGCGTCGGTGCTGATCGGACGGGAGCGGGAGCGGGCCGAGGTCGCCGAGCTTCTGGCCGGGGGGCGGCTCGTGACCCTCACGGGCGCCGGCGGGTGTGGGAAGACCCGGCTGGCGATCGAGGTGGCGGGTGAGGTCGCAGCGGGCCTGGGGGGCGGGGCCTGCTGGGCGGAGCTCGCGGGGGTGAGCGCGCCGGCGATGGTGGCCTCGGCGGTCGCCGAGGCGATCGGCGTCCGTGAGGAGCCCGGGCGGCGGCTCGTGGACACGCTCGTCGGCGAGCTGCGGTCCTGGCGCGGTCTGGTCGTGCTCGACAACTGCGAGCACCTGGTGGACGCGTGCGCGACGGTGGTGGCCGCGCTGCTGCGGTCGTGCCCGCAGGTGAGGGTGCTGGCGACCAGCCGTGCGCCCCTGGTGGTGGACGGGGAAACGACGTGGGAGGTGCCCCCGCTGTCGGTGCCCGGCCCGCAGGCACGGTCGGTGCAGCAGGTCGCGGGCGCGGACGCGCCACGGCTGTTCGAGCTGCGGGCGAAGCAGGTGCGGGCCGACTTCGCGTTGACCGACGACAACGCACCGGCGGTGGCGTCGATCTGCCGGCGCTTGGACGGGATTCCGCTGGCGATCGAGCTCGCGGCGGCGCGGGTGCGGGTGCTGTCCCCAGCACAGATCGCCGCGGGGCTGTCGGACCGATTCCGGCTGCTGACCGGCGGGATGCGGGGTGCCCCGACCCGGCAGCGCACGCTCGAGGCGTCGGTGGCGTGGAGCTACGGGCTGCTCTCGGACGCCGAACGGCTAGTGCTGGCGCGACTGTCGGTGTTCGCCGCCAGCTTCGACCTCGAAGCCGCGACGACGGTGATGGCCGGGCCAGACATCGACGAGGCGGCGGTGCTCGACCTGGTCAGCGTGCTGGCTGACCGGTCGCTGCTTGAGGTCAGCGAACACGACGGGCGGGCGCGCTACCGGCTGTTGGAGACGATCCGGCTGTTCGCGCGCGAGCGGCTGGCCGAGCTCGACGATCTGGCGCAGGTGCGCGGCCGCCACCTCGACCACTACATCGCCCTGTCCGAGCGGGCCGGCGCCGGCCTGACCGGCCCTAACGCCCAGGCGTGGACGGCGCGGCTGACCGCCGACATCTCCGAGCTACGCGCGGCGATGCGGTGGGCGGTCGACTCGGACCGTGCGTTGGCGGCGCTGGACATCGCCGAGCCCACGCTGCGGTTCTGGTTCGACCAGGGCCGGTATGCCGAGATGGAGCGCTGGTTACGCGCAGCGGTGGACACCCCTGGGGCCACCGACGTGGACCGGGCCCGAGGGCTGGCCACTGCGGCGTGGGTGCTGCTCGGCGGCGGCTATCTGCGGAGCGTGCACGCCTTCGCCGACCGGGCGGTCAGTGCTGCGCGCACGGTCGAGGCGCCAGCCACCCTCGCCTTGAGCCTGGGCCTGCGCTCGGCCGCGGGTGTCATGTCGGGGCTGGTGGGCAGCGAGCAGATCGCCGCCGACGCCGACGAGGCGGTGGCGCTGGCCGGACAGCTCGAGGACGACGCCACCCGCGCCTACGTACTGATCCAGACCGGCATCAGCGCCGCCGCTGGACGCACCCTCGGGCACGCTCAGGAGCTGTTCGAGCAGGCGGCGGCGATCTGTGAGGATGCCGCCATCGGGTTCCACCTCCCGTCCGTGCACACGATGCTGGGAACATGGCTCCTGTACTGCGGCGATCTCGACCGTGCCCGCGAGCACGCGCAGCAGGGCGCGGAGTGTGGCCGCCGCATCGGCCGCCCCGGCTGGGAGGCAGTGGCGCTGTCGGTGCTCGCCGCGGCCGACCTGCTGACCGGTGACCTCGACGCGGCCGAAGAGCCGCTCGCCGACGCCCAAGCGCTGCTGCACGCCCACAACCTGTCGACCAGCCTGTTCGAGTTCATGGTGGGTCGCTGGGCCGCCGTCGCGGTGTTGCACTCCGGCGCAACCCGCCAGGCACGCCAGGTCGTCGAAGCGCAGCTTGACACGGCTCGCGAGCGCGGCGCCCGGCTGTTCGAGGCGTGGGCGCTGTGGCTGCTCGGCCTGCTCGACCTGACCGAGGAGCGACCCGGGGACGCCCGGGAGCATCTCGAGCAGTGCCGGGCGCTGTCGGTCGACCCGCGCTACCCGTTCACGCTCGGGCGCTCGCTGGTCGGGCTCGCCCGCCTCGACAACGACCCAGAGCAGGCATGGCAGCTCGCCCACGAAGGCCTCGAGATCCTGGCCGACTTCGGCGACCGGGTCGGCACGACCGAGGCGCTGGAGGCAATCGCCGGGCTGGCCGCCGCACGCGACCAGCCCGACCAGGCGCTGCGGCTGCTCGCCGCTGCCGAGCGGTTCCACGACGACACAGGCATCGTCGCGTTGCCGCTGGTGGCCGAACGCACCGCCCGGCACGCCGCTGCCGCACGGGCACAGCTCGACCCGGACACCGCCGCAGCCTGCTGGGCCGAGGGGGCACGCCTGTCGGTGGATGAGGCGGTCGCCTACGCCCGCCGCAGACGGCATGAGCGTGGTCGCCCGCTCACTGGATGGTCGGCGCTGACCCCGGCCGAGTGTGAAGTCGCCCGGCTCGTCGCCCAGGGCTGCACCAACGCCGACATCGCCGAGCAGCTGTTCGTCAGCGTGAACACCGTCAAGACCCACCTGACCCACATTTACCAGAAGGTCGCCGTCGAGGGGCGCACCGAGCTCGCCGTCGAGGCAGCCCGCCGCGAACTGTGAGCCGCCGCCAGCGAGTCGGCGGACATCACCCGGTCGGGTGATTATTCCACCCGTCCGCTCCGTCACCGTGCCTGCATCGGCGTCATCGACGCGGATCAGGAGGGACGATCATGACCCAGCAACGCATCCACCGAGCCGACTCTGCCGACGGCACTGAGATCGCCGGGCACGTGCACGGTGACGGGCCACCACTCGTGCTCGTCCACGGCGGGCCCGACGACGGCGACTCCGCCTGGAAGAGCCTGCTGCCTTTCCTCACCGACCGGTTCACCTGCTACCTGCCCAGCACCCGCGGACGAGGACTCTCGGGCGACAACCCGGACCACTCACCGCCACGTCTGCACGAGGATGTCACCGCGTTCGTCAACAGCATCGGCGAGCCGGTCGGCCTGCTGGGCTGGTCGCTGGGCGGCGCGTTGGCGCTGGGTGCGGCCGCGCACGCCGCTGCGGTCACCGCCGTGGCCGTGTACGAGCCGTTCGTGAGGCCGGTCCTGCGGGAAGACGACTTCGCCCGCTTCGGCGCGACATTCGAGCAGATGGGCGAAACAGCCACCGAGGGCCGGCTCGCCGACGCGGCCCGCACCTTCGCACAGCTCGTTTCCACCCAGGTCGAGTCCGCCGCCCTGGAGGCGACGGACCACCTCGAGGACTGGGCGCGCTACGCCCCGGTGCTTCTGCAGGAGGCCCGGCAGGGCATGACCTACGACGGGCCAGCGTCCACCGACCCCGACCTGCTCGGGCAGATCACCGCGCCGGTCCTGCTCCTGCGGGGGCAGCAGACCGCGCTCGCCACGCTCTTCACCGACGCGGCGCAGCACGTCGCGCAGCACGTCGCGGACCCACACGTCCGCGAACTGGCCGACCTCGGGCACATCGCCCCGATACTCGCCCCGGAGCGCATCGCCGACGAACTCATCCCGTTCTTGCACTCCGCTCAGCAACCGGCCTGACCCCGCCAAACCGAACCCGGGAGACAACCACAGCCCTGTCCGTTATGGGCCCCGCCCACCGCCAGCAGACCCGCCCGAAGAAGCAGTCACGATTCTCGCGCGTCGTCTCATGGTTCATACACTGTTATACTCATGAGGGAGTGGAGGAGGTCACAGTGGCACAGCGGACATCGAAGGTGCTGTCGGTCTCGGTCCCCCCTGAGCTCGCTCGCGACTTCGAACGACTGGCCGAGCAGCAGGGCGGCAACAAGAGCGAGTTGTTCCGCGA
>CAZSQF010000169.1:0-2314 GCA_964608935.1 uncultured Actinomycetota bacterium
GAGTTGAACGCCGCCTTCTGGTTGACGAGCAGGTGCTTGAGCTCGTGGTTGAACACCTCAGCGGACTCGTCGTCGGCGAAGTAGCCGCCCTCGATGCCCCAGCCGGTGATGGTGTCGGCGACACGGTCGATCATGTGCTTGACGGAGCGCTCGCGCTCCGGGCTGCCGAGCGTGCCGCGGAAGTACTTCTGCGACACGATCTGGGTCGCCATCATCGACCACGACGTCGGGAACTCGACGTCGCGCTGCTCGAACGAGGTCGTGCCGTCGCGCCAGTTCTTCAGCACCGCGTCCCGCAGCTCCCATTCGAGCTCGTCGTAGGGATGGGTGTCCGGTCGCGTGAAGTAGCGCTCGAAGACCAGCCCGGCGCGCTCGCCGCCGGCCTCGACGCGCAGGGCGGCACCCCGGGCGTCGTCGGTCACGATCTCGAGGTCGTCGGCGCGGGTCGTGTCCGCCATGCGTCAGGCTCCTGGTCGTCTCCCCCGGCGCTCGGGCTCGGGTGGCAGATGGCTGGTTGGGCATCTCACGCGCGTGGAACTACACCCGTGAAAGCATGTCGGTCACTCAACCGCGCAACCCGACACTACGCAAGCATTTCTTTCCACGGCCTAGCGCCCGGGTCACAACCTGTGGTGGTTTCTTCCAGGTGCAGCACACAACATCTAGTGTTTCCACCGGCTGTCCGCCGCCTATCCTCGCGCTCATCAACAACCCACCGCCAGGTTATCCACAGGCCCGTCCACCGTTTGCGGATTGCTAGCAGCGCGGCCCGCGCTCACTGCGCTTGCGGCACCGGACACCACGTCACGACCTCGCCCGACCACGGGTCGACGCGCGATCCGTCAGCCACTGGCCGGGCTGCTCTAGCATCGCCACGAAACGCCCAGCCTGGAGCACTCGATGCCCGACGACCCCGACCAGGTGCCCGACCCGGGTCGACCTGACGACGAGGGGTATCCGGCGGCTGCCGACGCGGAGCCGGCGACCGGCGAGGAGCCCACGATCGGCGAGGAAGCCGACGTCGTGGTCGGCCGCGGCCGAGACGTGCGGGTGCCGGCGTGGCTCGACACCTCGGTGCAGTACACCTGGCGGGGCATCGTGCTCATCGTGGGCGTCGCCGCCGTCATCTTCGTGATGACGCGGCTGTACCTCGTGACGCTGCCGATCATCCTGGCACTGATCCTGTCGACCATGTGCGTGCCGCCGGCGCGGCGGCTCGAGCGCCGCGGCTTCCCCCGCGTCGCGGCCGCCAGCGTCGTGGTCATCGGCGGCATCGGCTCGGTCGTCGGGATCATCGCACTGCTCACGCCGGCGTTCATCGCCGAGATCCAGCAGCTGCAGCCACTGGTGCTGGACGCGGTGGACCGGGTCCTCGCATGGTTGGAGGAAGGCCCCATCGGCTGGGATCGAACCCAGATCGAGGAGCTGTTCACCGACGCGATGGATCAGGTCGAGGGGACCATCGGCACGATCGCCACCCAGGTGGGATCGATCGCGGTCGCGATCGTCGAGGGGATCGTCGCCGTCATCCTCGCGGTCGTGCTGCTGTTCTTCTTCGTGAAGGACGGCGCACAGATCGTCGACTGGTTCATCGGCCGGACGCCGCCCCAGCACCGCGACACGATCCGCGCCGCCGGCAAGCGCGGCTGGACCGCCCTCGCCGGATTCGTGCGCGGGACGGCGCTCGTGGCCCTCATCGACGCGATCGGCATCGGCATCGGCCTGTGGATCGTCGGCGTGCCGCTGGTGCTGCCCCTGGCCGTGCTGGTGTTCCTTGGCGGGTTCGTGCCGGTGATCGGTGCGTTCGTCACGGGGCTGTTGGCGGTGCTCGTCGCGCTGGCCGCCGAGGGGGGCGGCTTCACCACCGCGCTGATCGTGCTGGCCATCGTGGTCGTCGTACAGCAGATCGAGTCCAACGTCCTCCAGCCGACGATCATGCGACGGGCGGTGTCGCTGCATCCGGTCGTCATCCTCGGCGTGCTGACCTCCGGCGCCGTCCTGATCGGGATCGTCGGGGCGTTCCTGGCCGTGCCGGTCGCGGCGGTCGCCGCCGCCGTCGGCAACGAGCTCCGGCTCCGCCACGAGCTCAGTCTGCGCGGCATCTACCCCGGGCCGAAGCCGATCGGCGGGCCCGACATCGACCCCGAGCTGCTCATCCCCGAGTTCCCCGAGGACACCGAGCTGCGTGCCGTCCGGCGCCGGCGCCGCCAGCGTGCGGAGGGCAAGCCGGTGCGCATCCGGACCCGGCGGCGGTCCCGTGTGCGTCGCGACGGTGTCGACGAGGAAGATGTCCCCGACCCTGCCCCGGACACGG
>CAZSQF010000169.1:2414-6890 GCA_964608935.1 uncultured Actinomycetota bacterium
CGGGGCCGGACACGGACAGCGGACCCCGCGTCGAGGCCGAGCCGGAGCGCTGAGCTAGCTCCCCGACCCGACCGGCACACCCCAGCCGGGCGCGTGGCGCGTCCAGGGCGCGAGCTGCTCGAGCTGGGCAGCCACGGCGAGGACCAGCTCCTCACGACCCGGCCCTCCGACGACCTGGACCGACAGCGGACGCCCGTCGTCGTGCCACACGGGGACGGCCGCCACGGGCAGGTCGGCGAGGTTCCAGGGGCCGGCATAGGTGGCCGCCGGGATGGTCGACGCCGCGTTGGCGGTCCACGAGCGTTCGTGCCAGGGCACGGCTGCGCCCTGGGTGCGCGTCAGCGTCGGTGTGACCACGACGTCGTGCTCGTCGAGGAACGGCAGCAGCCGCTCCCGGGCGTGCTCGGCGTCCTCCTCACGCACCTGCAGCACCGGTGCGGCGCGATCGGCGCTGGTCATGTGGCTGCGCGTGCGGGCCTGGAGGCGCTCCGGATCCGCGTCGAGCGCCTCGACGTCGGCGGCGGCAGCGGCGAGCCATCGCGACATCCCTCCCCGGACCAGCTGCTGGTCGTAGGGCGGGTTGGCGTGCACGACCTCGTGACCGGCGTGGTTGAACAGCCGCCCGCCCTCGATCGCGGCCTCGATCCACGCCCGGGACACCAGCGTCGGCAGCGCGGTCGCCCAGGACACAGCCACCTTGAGGCGCCGATCGACCGGCGCGACGCTGCGATGATGCGTGGTGCCCGCGAGCACGTCGAGCATCAGGGCGGCGTCGGCGACGGTCGTGGCGATCGGGCCGAAACGGCCCAGCCCGAACCAGTGGTGCTCACCCCTGCGCATCTTCGGCAGCAGCGGCGCCCCCGGCTTGAGCCCCACGGTGCCGCACGCCGCCGCCGGGATGCGCACCGACCCGAGGCCGTCCGCCGCCAGCGCCAGCGGCGCGACCCCGGCCGCGACCGCCGCGGCCGCGCCACCGGCCGACCCCCCGGCGGAGCGGGTGGGGTCCCACGGGCTGATCGCGACGCCGTCCGGATCGTCGGAGGTGGCCCACAGCTCGAGCTCGGGCGTCCGGGTCTTGCCCACCACGATCGCGCCGGCGTCCTGCAACCGCACGACCAGCTCGTCGTCGGCGGAGGCGGCGTCGGCCGACACCGCCCGCGAGCCGTAGCGGGTCGGCTCGCCCTTGACGTCGACGACGTCCTGGACGGCGACCGGCACGCCGGCGAGGGGCAACGATGACCGATCGGGATGCGCGTCGACCGCCTCGGCGTCCTCGAGCGCGGCACGTCGGCGCACGGCCACGAACGCCCCGAGCCGGTGCTCGACCGCGGCGAGGTGGTCGAGGTGGGCGCGGGCGACCTCGACGGCGGTGACCTCGCCGGCGCGCACGGCGGCGGCCAGGTCGGTAGCGGGTCGTCCAACGGGTTCCAAGGGGTTTCCTTCTCGTCGCGGCCCCACTGTAGGCAGCGCAGCGCGCCGGCGTGACCTGTCCGGGTCAGCGCCGGTGCGCGGTCCGTGGACCCCTCCGACGCGACAAGCGGCTGTCTGGCACGATCCATCAGGCGGGACGCGACGGCCGTGCCGGAGCGAGCGTCGGGCCACGTCGCGGTCGGACCGGACCGCACCCGTCTACGTCGAAGGAGCGACCAGTGCGCCCACAATCGGACCGTCCTGAGGTGCATCTGCGGATGCTCGTCTCCGACGACGCCGAGCTCGTGGTCGGCATCGACGAGGACGCGGCGACACCGCTCGCGCCCGCCCACGGCTGGGACACCGAGAAGCTGGCCGCGGAGCTCGACGAAGGTGTGTGGGCATCGGAGGACCGGTGGGGCTGGGCGATCGTGGTGAACGGCGAGCCGGTCGGCTTCGTGATGGTCACCGGGCTGTCCGAAGGTGATGCACGGATGTCGATCCGCCTGTCGCGCTCCCACCGCGGCCGGGGCATCGGGCGTGAGGTGCTGCGCCAGCTCGCCGACCACCACTTCCAGGCCAACCCGGGGCTGCACCGGCTCACGGGCCGGGCGCACGAACAGAACGTGCCGATGCAGCGCGCCTTCAACGCCGCCGGGTTCCGCATGGAGGCGCGCTATCGGGAGTCCTACCTGCAGGCCGACGGTCGGTACGCGTCCGAGTGGGGCTACGCCCTGACCCGCGCCGACTGGGAGGCGGGGCGTCACCGCACCGATGCGCACGGCTACGACCTCCACGGGCTCGCCTTCGAGGTCGAGGAGGTGGCCAGTGGCACCGACCTGCCGGGCCTGCAGGCGAAGTTCCTCCAGGAGGGGCGCCGGGTGATCGGCCGCTACGACGCCGACAACGTCACCGACGGGGAGCTTGCCGGCGTGCTCGTCGGCGACGTGTTGCGCTACCACTTCGTGCACGTCGAGGAGCGGCGCGACGGTCCGGCCGAGGCGACCGGCAGCGGCCGCGCCCGGGTGCAGCGGCGTGGCAACGGTCGCCTCGAGGTGGTCGACGACTGGACCGACGACCACGGCGGGACCGGCCGGCGGGTGTTGCTCGAGCGGCTCGAGGCCCCGTGACGCGTGTGCCGTGGGGGCGTCGTGTCAGACCGACGGCGCGCCCGCGGCCGCGATGTGCAGGGCCGACGCGCTGGCGTAGACCACCCCGTCCTCGTCGATCAGCGCTCCGCGGGCGGTCACCTTGCGGCCGTCGAGCCCGTCGAACCGGGCCACGGTGCGCAGCGGCTCGAGCACTCGGGCGTCCTGGAAGAACCGGACGTGATAGCCCGCGAGCAGCGCCACCTCGTGGCCGCTGTCGCGCACGGCATTGATCGAGGCCCACACCGTCGGGCAGTCGAGCACGGCGGACACCATCGACGGGTCGACGGCTCCGCGGTCATCAGCGAGGACCTCGTCGCACATCCAGGGGGTGACCACCTGGTCCGGCGCGTGCCAGCCGGGGAGCAGACGCTGCCCGTGCGGATGCGTGGGGTGTGCGCCGCAGATCACGCAGGAGGAGAACAGCTCCTGCGGCTCGGGTTCGGGCAGCGGCACCGACGCGAGGCCGACGAGGTCGTAGACGCGCGCGGCCGGATCGTGCCCCGCGAGCTCGACCTGAGCGGACATGAGCAGCCGCTCACCCTCCCGGGTCTCGACCTCGTAGTGGGCGGCCCCCTCGCCGGCGCGGACCCGGGCCCGGAGCGGGCGCCCGAGGGGCGTCGGGGCATGCAGCCGCGCCTCGAGGGAGGTGACCGGCGCACCGAAGCGATCCGCCGCCCGGGCGATCGGGATCGCGACACCGGCCGACAGGCCGCCCTGGAGGATACCGGGCGGGCCGTCGAGGCCGGCCGGCGCCTCGATCTCCCGAACCAGCCAGCCGTCGTCGTCGACAGTGGCGTCCTCCCCGAGATCGATGCCGAGGGCGGCGGGGCCTGCGTGCAACGGTGGGGTCGACATGGCGCGAACGCTACCGGTAGGCCGCCGAACGCGACGGCTGCCGACCGGACGGACCCGTGACCCGAGCGGGGTGCTCGCCTTGCACCACCGGGGGTCGTACCGTCTGCGCGTCCCACGCCGAGGATCCACGAGAGGCCCACCGAGGGTGCGCTGTCCCAGCTGCGGGGTCGACGACGATCGCGTCGTCGATTCGCGCCCGACCCCCGGCGGCGACGCCGTGCGCCGTCGGCGGGAGTGCCGGACCTGCCGGGTGCGATTCACGACCTTCGAGCGGGTCGAGCTGCCCGAGCTGGTGGTGCGCAAGCGGTCCGGGGCCACCACGCCGTTCTCGTGGCAGAAGGTGCTCGACGGCATGGCCCGGGCCGCCAAGGGCCGAGTCGCCCCGGAGGACCTCGAGCGGGCCGCGACCCAGGTCGAACAGGCGTTGCGCTCGCTCGGCGAGCCGCAGGTCAGCTCCGAGCAGGTGGGGCTGGCGGTCCTGGCGCATCTGCGCGACCTCGACCCGGTCGCCTACGTCCGGTTCGCGTCGGTGTACAAGGACTTCCAGGGGCCCGAGGACTTCGAGCAGGAGCTGCACTCGCTGCGCAAGGAGGCACCACCCAAGGGCGCCTGAACGCGTGGTCCCCGACGGCGCCGATCACCGGGCGGGGAGCAGGATCACCGTCCACGGATCCACCTGGCTCGAGGTCAGGCCGTTGAGCTCCTTCAGATCCGCCAGCTGACGTCGCGCGTCGATGCCGTCGGGAGCGGTCGCCACCGCCACGTCCCAGAGGGTGTCCCCCGGTTCGACCACCGCGTGCCCGGCGACACGGTCGGCGAGCTCGGCCTCGGCGCCGACCCGGCCGACGACGACGGTGAGCAGGAACGCGGCCGCCACGAGCACGACGATCGCCCCGAGGCGACGGTGCCAGTACCGCTGGCGGCGATCGGCGACGTCGCGTCGGGCTGCCGACGCCACCGCGACCGGGACTCCGCCCCGGCCGGTGGCTCGGCCGGTGGCTCGGCCGGTGGTGGGGACTGCGATGGTGCTCACGTCGCTCGCTCCTGACTCGTCGTGCTC
>CAZSQF010000170.1:0-6887 GCA_964608935.1 uncultured Actinomycetota bacterium
CCCAGCCCAGCGACGGTGAAGCCCATCACGGCGCCGCCGCGGAACGCGAGCGGTAGCGCCTGGGCGGCGCCCTGCCGCGCCGCGTTGGCGGTGCGCACGTTCGCGGCGGTGGCGATGCGCATGCCGACGAACCCGGCGATGCCGGAGAACACGGCCCCCATCAGGTAGGCGATCGACCCCCATGGCCGCCCGAAGGGCAGCACCACGTAGATCACGATCGTGAGGACGACGACGAACACCGACACCCACTGGTACTCACGCCGCAGGAACGCCATCGCGCCGTCGCGGATGGCTCCCGCGATCTCCTTCATCAGGTCGGTGCCCTCGTCGTAGGAGTGCACCACCCTCGAGAAGTAGGCGGCGAGCAGCAGGCCGGCGAGTGACGCCGCCGCTGCGAGGTACGGGATGATCTCCACGGTGGTAGTCGCCTTCCGTGCGTTCCCCTCGGCGCGCCGTAGGTGGGCGCGGGCCGACACAGGACCTGGCGCCGTTCGGGGCGCGAAGCTTCGTGGGGTGCGGGGACAGTCGGTTTGAGCTCGTCCTGGGCGTTCCGGCGGCCTCAGGGTGGAGCGACCGGCCGGCCCGTCTTCCGGCGCGGGAGCCTAGCCCAGTCCCACGGTGGGGCACCAACGCGGCCAGCGACCGCTCTGCGCCGTCGCCGACCTCGACGTGCGTTGGGCGCTCGGCACGGCCCCGACGAGCGGGGTCCCCCTACGGGGACCCCGCGGCCCCGGTCCGGGGCGGCCCTCGACCCGGGATCGGTGCCGCGTTGTTGACATGGGGCAGGTCCGCGCTCACCTTGCCGCGGCACGGACCCGGCCCCCGCCGGGACGGTCGCCTTGCCCGAGGAGCACGAGCCCGTGACCGACAACCTCGTGATCGTCGAGTCGCCGGCGAAGGCGAAGACGATCGAGCGCTACCTCGGGGACCGCTTCACGGTCCTGGCCTCCTACGGGCACATCCGCGACCTCCCGCGGTCCGACTTCGCCGTCGAGGTGGACGACGGGGGCGGCTGCCACCTCGTCTACGAGGTGCCGGAGAGCGCGAAGAAGCACGTGGCGGCGCTGCGGAAGGCCGCCAAGGAGGCCGACACGGTCTGGCTCGCCCCCGATCTCGACCGCGAGGGCGAGGCGATCGCCTGGCACGTCGCCGAGGTGCTCGGGCTCGACGTCGATGAGACCTACCGGGTCACCTTCGACGAGATCACGCAACCGGCGATCCGCGCCGCCTTCGACGCGCCGCGCCGGCTGAACACCGCGCTCGTGGACGCCCAGCAGGCCCGTCGGGCGGTCGACCGGATCGTCGGGTACCGGCTGTCGCCGGTGCTGTGGCGCACCGTCTCGTCCGGCATCTCCGCGGGGCGCGTCCAGTCCGTGGCGCTGCGGATGATCGTCGACCGCGAGGACGAGATCCGCGCCTTCGTGCCCGAGGAGTACTGGTCGTTCCCGGCCCGGTTCGCTCGCGAGGCGGCCGCGCCTGCCGACATCGACGCGAGCCTGTACGCGGTGGGGGAGCGCCGGCTCGCCACACCCAAGGATCTCGAGGCCAAGTCCGAGGCGAAGCAGGCCGAGCTCGTCGTGGTGCGTGACGAGCCGACGGCGACCGCGATCGCGGAGCGGGCCCGGGCGCTGGCCTACACGGTCCGCGAGGTGCGTCGCACCGAGGCCAAGCGTCAGCCCAAGCCCCCGTTCAAGACCTCGACGCTCCAGGGCGAGGCGTCGAAGTACGGCTTCAGCGCGCGCCAGACCATGGCCGTCGCCCAGCAGCTGTACGAGGGCGTCAGCCTCGGTGGGGAGCAGGTCGGGCTCATCACCTACATGCGCACGGACTCGCTCAACCTGTCCGACCAGGTGCTCGGCGAGATCAGCGGCTTCGTCCGCGAGCACTACGGCCAGCGCTACAGCATCGCCCAGCCGCGGCGCTTCGCGTCGAGTGCCAAGGGTGTCCAGGAGGCCCACGAGGCCATCCGCCCCACGGCGATAGCCCGGACGCCGGAGTCGGTCCGCCGCCACCTGTCCACCGAGCAGGCGCGCCTGTACGAGCTGATCTGGAAGCGCACGGTCGCCACCCAGATGGCGCCGGCGGTCTTCGACCGCGTGTCGGCCGACGTCGTCGGAGCCGATGACGAAGGCGAGCTGACGTTCCGGGTCACCGGTCAGGTCGAGAAGTTCGACGGCTTCTTCCGCGCCTACCGCGCGGTCCGCGACGAGGACGAGGCGGAGGACGAGGTCTCCGACCGGCTGCCCGAGCTCGACGAGGGCCAGACCCTCCACCTCTCCGAGCTCGTGCCCGAGCAGCACGAGACCTCGCCGCCGCCCCGCTACTCGGAGCGCACGCTGGTCGAGGCGCTCGAGGAGGAGGGCATCGGCCGCCCCTCGACCTATGCGTCGATCATCTCGACCCTCGAGCAGCGCGACTACGTCGTCAAGGACTCGCGCCGGTTCTTCCCGACGGCGCTCGGCGAGGTCGTGGTGTCGTTCCTCAAGGCCCACTTCCACGAGGTCGTCGACATCGGGTTCACGGCCCGGATGGAGTCGACGCTCGACGAGATCGCGGCCGGCCAGGAGGCGTGGTGCTCGACGGTGCACCGCTTCCTCGGCGAGGTCGACGAATGGGTGCGGGAACGCAAGCCGGAGCGCCCCCGGTTGCCGCTGCTCGAGCCGGCGGACTGCCCGGTGTGCGGGGCGCCCATGGAGCGGGTGTTCTCGGGCAAGTCCAAGCAGTGGTTCGCGTCGTGCAGCCGGTGGCCCGACTGTGAGGGCACGCTGCCGCTCAACGCGGACGGCACGGTGGGCGAGCCGGAGCCCGATCCCGAGCCCGACGAGGACGTGCGGTGCCCCGACTGCGGGTCGCCGATGCTGGCGCGGACCGGCCGGTTCGGGCGCTTCTTCGGCTGCGTCGACTACCCGAAGTGCAAGGGCATCCGCAACGTCCAGCGCCGCCTGATGTACCGCGACGCGGACGGCACGGTCAGGCCGTTCCGCTCGCCGACCGACCCGGACAGCTTCCTCGAGCAGCGCATGTCCCGCTACGGCAAGCCGTTCGTCGGATCGACCGGCTACCCGTCCGACCAGTTCGCGGTCTGGTCGATCCCGATCGCGACCCCGTGCCCCGAGTGCGGCGCGCCGCTGCGCCCGCCCCCGAAGAACCGCAAGCAGCCCGTGGCCATCTGCACCCACCCCGACGTCAACCACGTGTTCGACCTCGACGACTTCGACGTGCCGGCGGTGGCGACCTGGACGGTCGTCGAGGGCGTCGAGAAATACGACCCCGAGCTCGGTGGGACGCCGCTCGAGGCGGACGAGGTGCCCGAGCCGATCCCGATGCGCTACGGCGGGGAGCAGGCGCCGCCGGCCAAGAAGTCGACACGCAAGAAGGCGACGCGCAAGAAGAAAACGGCCAAGAAGAAGGCCACGGGCAAGGCCACCAAGGCCTCCGGCGGTCGCGGCGGGAAGCGCACCGCCGACCGGCCCTCCTGACACCCCAGCCGGTACCGTTGCACGGATGGCCGGTGAGACGCCGGGGGTGACGCCCCCTGATGGGCCGGTCCTGCGGGGCGCGTCTCCCAGGGCCTATCTCGACCTGTTTCGGGTCCGCTCGTTCCGCAACCTGACCCTGGCCACGCTGACCTCGGCGCTGGGCGACTGGATCGGGTTCCTCGCGATCATCGCGCTCACCGTCGACATCCTCGGTCCCGGCAGCGCCGCCGCCTTCGCGGTCTCGGCGATCATGGCGGCCCGGGTGCTGCCGAGCCTCCTGCTCGGGCCCATCGCCGGCGTGTTCGTCGACCGGTGGGACCGCAAGCGCGTGCTGATCTGGACCGACATCGGTCGCGGCACGGTGATGGCCCTGATCCCGTTCACCAACGAGTTCCTCGCCCTCGTGCTCGCGACACTCGTCATCGAGGCGATGTCGGCGCTGTTCGCCCCCGCCAAGGACGCCGTGTTCCCGACGCTGGTGCGCCGCGAGCAGCTCGTGCTGGCCAACCAGGTCAACCTCATGGTGACCTACGGCACTCTGCCGGTGGGCGGGATCCTGTACGCGGGCCTGATCGGTCTGGCCAACATGTGGGCCCCGGCGGGGACGTTCCTGGCGGACCGTCCGATCGCGCTGCCGATCTGGTTCAACGCCCTGTCGTTCTTCGTCTCCGCGCCGCTGCTCGCCGCGCTGACCTTCCCCCGTGCCAGCGCCCGTCAGGGTGCCGACCCCACCACCGCACCCGGACCGTGGGAGCAGCTCAAGGAGGGCTTCCGGTTCATCGGCCGCCACCCCGTCATCCGGGCGCTCATCCTCGGGGTGATGGTCGCCTTCGCGGCGGCCGGCGTGGTGATCACCGCCGGCGAGTTCTTCGCCCGCCTGCTCAACGCCGGCCACTCCGGCTACGGCATCCTCGTGGCCGTCGTCGGGTCCGGACTGCTGCTCGGCCTGGTCGCCAGCGGGCCGCTGAGCGACCGGATCGAGCCCGAGCGCCTGTTCGCGCCCGGCATCGGGCTGGCCGGCTTGTCGTTGGTCGTCACGGCCACGATGCCGACCCTGACGCTGGCCTCGCTGCCGGCCGTCGTCATGGGCTTCGGCGCGGGCATCGCGTTCATCGTCGGCTACACGGTCCTCCAGTCCCGCGCCGGCGACGACATCCGGGGCCGGACCTTCGGCGCGTTCAACTCGGGGGTGCGCGTCGCGATCTTCGCCTCCACGATCGCGGTCCCGACGATGATCGGTGTGCTGGGTCGCGAGCGCCGGGTGCTCACCCCCCTGCCCGACGGCGGCCAGGAGTTCCTCTATCCCTATGTCTTCGGGGGCGTGCGGATCACGCTCATCGCCGCCGGGGTGCTGGCGATGATCGGCGCGGTGCTGGCCGGCCGGACCTTCCGGCGCGCGCTCGAGCGTGAGCGCGGGCTCGACCTGGCCCCGACCGACGAGCGCCTCCCGGTCCAGCGGCACGGGCTGCTCGTCGCCTTCGAGGGTGGCGACGGGACCGGCAAGTCGACCCAGATCCGGTTGCTGCGCTCGGCGATCGAACGCGCCGGGCACGACGTGACGGTGACCCGGGAGCCCGGGGGGACGCCGGTCGGTGAACGGATCCGCGAGGTCCTGCTCGACCCCGCCACCGAAGAGATGGACCACCGCACCGAGGCGCTGCTCTACGCGGCGGCGCGTGCCCAGCACGTCGAGGAGGTCATCCGCCCCGCCCTCGAGAAGGGGGCGGTGGTGGTGTGCGACCGGTTCGTCGACTCGTCGATCGTCTACCAGGGCGCGGCACGGGGGCTCGGGGTGGAGCAGATCGAGGAGCTCAACCGGTGGGCCACGGGTGGGCTCAGCCCCGATCTGGTGGTGCTGCTCGACATCGACCCGGCGGTCGGGCTCGAGCGCGCGGGGGGCGACCCCGACCGGCTCGAGGCCGCCGGGCTGCCGTTCCACCAGCGCGTCACCGCGGCCTATCGTGACCGCGCCCGGTCCGACCCGGGCCGCTACCTCGTGGTCGACGCCAGCCGGCCGGTCGAGGAGGTGCACGTCGTGATCCGCCGGGCGGTGCTCGACCGGCTGGCGCCTCCCGACGCCGCCCCCGACGGGGTGGCGACCGCCGACGCGGAGGAGGAGCCGACATGACGCGGTGGGACGAGGTGCTCGGCCAGCCGGCGGGCGTGACTGCGCTGCGGGCCGCGCTGGCCGCCGACGAGGTCGCCCACGCGTGGTTGCTGGTGGGGCCGCGCGGGGTCGGACAGGCCGAAGCGGCCCGGGCGCTCGGTGCCGCCCTCAACTGTCCGGACGCGACGGCCGACGAGGGCTGCGGGACCTGCTCGACGTGTCGACGGATCGCGCGCGGCACGCACCCGGCGGTCGCCGACCTCGAACCCGAGGGTGCCTTCCACGTCGTGGACGCGGTGCGCGGCGAGTGGATCCCGACGGCGACCCGGACGCTGACCGAGGGGCGCCGTCGGGTGCTGCGCGTCGTCGCGGCCGAGCGCATGAACGAGCCCGCGCAGAACGCGTTCCTCAAGATCCTCGAGGAGCCACCGCCGAGCGTGGTGTGGGTACTGGACGTCGAGGACGAGGGCCCCCTGCTCGACACCGTCGTGTCGCGCTGCCGGCGGCTCGACTTCGTGCCGTGGGGCCCGGACGCCCTGCGGGCGCTGGCCGAGCGGCTCGAGGTCGCCGACGACCAGCGCGCGACGCTGGCTCGGGCGGCGCTCGGCTCGCCCGAACGACTCCGCGACCTCGCCGATCCCGACGTCGCGCAGGCGCGCCGGGATCACCTGGCGGTGGTCGACCGCCTCGCGACGAGCGGCCCCGGCCACGTCGTGCCGCTGGCCAAGGAGCTGGCCGGGTGGGCCCGGTCGCGCAGCGCGGCGATGAAGGAGCACAACCAGGCCGAGTTCGCGCGGCTCGAGGAGGCCTACGGGATCGACGGCGGGCGCGGCTGGCCACCCGGCGTGAAGCCGCGGCTGACGCGCCGGTTCGAACGGCTCGAGCGCCAGGAGCAGCGCCGCGCGCTCGACCTGGTGCTCGACGACCTCGCGAGCTACCTGCGCGACCTCCTCGCGACCCGGGCCGGCGCCGCCAGCGACCAGCTGGTCAACCTCGACCACGCCGACGCGCTGCACCGGGATGCGCAACGGCTCGAGCCGGCGGACGTGGTCGCCGTCCTCGAGGCGATCGCCGCGTGCCGCGGGGCGCTCGATCGCAATGGCAGCCCCGAGCTCCAGCTCGAACGCGTGCTCATGACCCTCGCGCTGCCGTTGTTCCGCGCTGCGGCCTGATCACGGTCGCGATCGCGGTGGTCGGTCGTCGCGGTCGATCGGTACGCTTCGCGCCCTCGCTGGAGTAGCTCAGACGGCAGAGCAGCCGCCTCGTAAGCGGCAGGTCAGGGGTTCGAGTCCCCTCTCCAG
>CAZSQF010000171.1:0-6850 GCA_964608935.1 uncultured Actinomycetota bacterium
CCGCTGCTGGTGCTCACCGCACCCGACTGCACCGTCGCCGGTGGCGACGATGGCGGCGACGGAGGCGACACGAATTCGCCCCCGACGGCGAGCTTCACCTCCTCGTGCACGGACCTGGCTTGCGATTTCGACGCCAGCGGTTCCTCGGACTCCGATGGCTTGATCGCGAGCCACGACTGGGACTTCGGCGACGGCAGCACCGCCAGCGGCCAGACCGTCTCGCGCACGTACGCGGAGGCAGGTACGTACACCGTCATGCTCACCGTAACCGACGACGAGGGTGCCACCGACAGCACGTCCCAGGACGTGTCAGTCTCGGCTCCAGACAGCGGTGACGACGGCGAACTGACCATCGTGCTCAGCGACCTCGGCTCTGCTAACAACGGGTCCACCTGGACGGCCAACGTCGGGATCGCGACGTCAGATGGATCACAGGTCACCGTGGCGGGAGAGTGGAGCACGGGCGGAACCAGCGACTGCGCCACCTCTAGTGGCTCCTGCTCCGTTTCGGAGAGCGGGATCCCGAAGCGGGTGGGGAGCGTGACCTTCACGGTGACCTCCCACGACGACGTCGAGCCTCTGACGGTGTCGAAGCCGTAGGCGTTCCACCCCAGCGGATCTGGGGAGTCTGACGGACAGATGTGCGCGTCAGACTCCCCGGGTCGGGGGCTGCGGTGACGTGGGGAGTCCGAGGGGCGCAGACGGCGCGTTGGCTCCCCAGGCTGGTGGCGGGGAGCGTGGTGGCTGCTCGGATTAGTCGGATCAGCGAGAGAGTGCGCTCCCACGGCGCGACATGACATAGGGTTCCGCGCGTCCAGACGTCTGATCGTTGTGCCGGGGGTGGCTCGTGGACGGGGTCGTGCTGCGCTGCGACGGGTTGCGGAAGACCTACCGCGACCTCGTCGCGGTGGACGACGTCAGCTTCGCGATCGCGCCGGGGGAGACCTACGGGCTGCTGGGCCCCAACGGCGCCGGCAAGACCACGTCGATCTCCATGGCGGCCGGGCTGCTCGAGCCCGACGCCGGCGACATCGAGGTCGCCGGGCGACGGATGACGCCCCGCGCCACGGCCGCCAAGGCCGCGGTGGGGCTGGTGCCGCAGGAGCTCGCGATCTACCCCGACCTCACCGCCCGGGAGAACCTGCGGTTCTTCGCGCGGCTGTACGGGATGGACCGCCAGCGCGCCGCCACGCGCGTCGACGACGTCCTCGACGTCATCGGGCTCGGGGGGCGGGCCGACGACCGCGCCGATCAGTACTCGGGCGGGATGAAGCGCCGACTCAACATCGGCATCGGGCTGCTGCACGAGCCAACCCTGCTGATCCTGGACGAGCCCACCGTCGGCGTCGACCCGCAGTCACGCAACGCCATCCTCGAATCGGTCGAGCGGCTCGCCACCGCCGGCATGGCCGTGCTCTACACGACCCACTACATGGAGGAGGCCGAGCGGCTGTGTGACCGCATCGGGATCATCGACGAGGGCCGCATCGTCGCCGAGGGCACCCACCGCGAGCTCGTCGCCGGTATCAGCGGCCAGGACCACGTGCGTCTCGAGATCGCCGGCGACGCCACCGCCGTGGCCGACGCCTGCGCGGCCCTTGACGCCGTCACCTCCACCGACGCCGACGAGGGCACCGTCGTCTGCACGCTCGCGGACGCGGCCGGCACCCTGCCGACCCTGCTCACGACCGCGGCCGGCACCGGCGCCACGGTCACCGGGGTGGAGGTCCGGGGTGCCGACCTCGAGACGGTGTTCCTGCACCTCACCGGCAAGGCGCTGCGCGACTGATGCGGGGCTCCAGCGTGCGTGCGGCCGTCACGATCCTCCTGAAGGATCTGCGACTGCGCGTGCGCGACCGCAGCGTGTTCCTGTTTGCGATCGTCGTGCCTCTTGGCCTCACCGTCGTGTTCTCCTTCGTGTTCCCCGGCAGCGAGGACTTCGAGCTGTCCGCCGCCGTGGTCGACCTCGACGGCAGCGACGTGGCGCACGGCTTCGTCCACGGAGTGGTCCCGTCGATGGTCGCGGAGGGGATCGTCGATCTCCACGACGTCGGCGGCGAGGAGGCGGCCCGAGAGGCCATGGAGGACGGCGGGCTCGATGCCGTCTGGATCATCCCGGAGGGCTTCGGCGCGGCGGTGACCCAGGGGCACGGTGCGTCGCTCCGCGTGCTTGTCAACCCCGACCGCGCCCTGTCCGCCGAGGTGGCCCGCGGCATCGCCGACGGCTACGCCACCCGGCTCGAGCAGGCGGGGCTGGCCGTAGCGACCACCCAGACCCTGGCTGGCGGCCAGCACGGCGAGGTCGAGCTGGCCGCGATCGGCGCCGAGGCAGCCACCATGCCGTCGCCGATCGCTCTCGACGACCTCGTCGCGGAGGACCGCCAGCTCGACCCGGTGAGCTACCTCGCGGCCGGCATGGCGGTGTTCTTCCTGTTCTTCATCATCCAGTACGGCGTGACCGGGCTGCTCGAGGAGCGCGATCAGGGGACACTGCCACGGCTCCTCGCCGCCCCCATCGGCGCCTGGGCGATCCACCTCGGCAAGGCGATGGGCGCGTTCGTGCTGGGTGTCGTGTCGATGACGGTGCTCGCCCTCGGCTCGTCGTTGATCCTCGGCGCGCAGTGGGGACACCCGCTCGGCGTCGGCATCCTGATCGTCGCCGGCGTGCTGGCGGCGCTCGGTGTCATGACGCTCGTCGGCTCGTTCGCCCGGACCGCCGAGCAGGCCGGCAACTTCCAGGCGATCGTCGCGCTGGTCCTGGGACTGCTTGGCGGCGTGTTCTTCCCCGTCGGCAACGGGATGCTCGCCCGCTTGTCGCTGATCTCGCCGCACGGCTGGTTCCTGCGAGGGCTCGGTGACGGAGTGGGCTCGGGCCGCTGGACCGCCGTGGTGCCGGCGGCGGCCGCGATCGTGGCCTTCGGCGTCGTGGCCGCGGTGCCGGGGGTCCTGCGGCAGCGGCGGGCCACGGCATGAGAGTGGTGACGATTGCCGCGGTCGAGCTGCAACGGCTGTTGCGGGACCGGTCGAACCTGTTCTTCGTGTTCGTGCTGCCCCTGTTGCTGGTGATCTTCATCGGCGCCCAGTTCGGCGAGGGCGCCACCCAGAGGCAGGTGGGGGTCGTCGCCCCCGACGACGACCCCGCGGCCGCCGAGCTCGTGGACGCCATCGCGGCCGTCGACGGCTTCGTGACCGTGCCGGCCGCCGACGAGCAGGCGGTGGTCGATGACGTCGCCCGGGGCAACCTCACCGCCGGCCTGGTGATCCCTGACGGCTATGGGGAGAGGCTCGACCGCGGCGAGGACGCGAGTGTCGGCTACATCGGTCGAGCCGACGCGACCGCCCGCTCGGTCCGGTCGATCGTCGAGGCCGCGGTGGCCGAGCAGGCCGCCGTGGTGGCTGCCGCCCGCCTCGCCGGCGACGCGCTGGGGCGGCCGGCCGCAGAGCTCGTGGGCGTGGCCGGCGGAATCCAGACGGTGCTGCCCGAGGTCCGGGTCACGGCGGAGCAGGTCGGGGCCGACGAGCTCGCTCAGGAGTTCGCCGGTCTCGGTCAGTTCGACCTCGGCGCCTCGAGCCAGCTGTTTCTGTTCGTCTTCCTCACGTCCCTGACCAGTGGTGCCGCGCTCATCCAGACGCGGCAGCTGGGCATCGCCCGACGGATGCTGTCGACCCCGTCGGGGGTGGGGGTCATCCTCGGCGGACAGGCCGCCGGCCGCTACCTCGTCGCCCTCGCGCAGGCCGGGTACATCATGGCAGCGACCTGGTTGCTGTTCGGGGTCAACTGGGGCGACCCGATCGCGACCGGAGCCGTCGTCCTGCTGTTCGGCCTGGTGGCCGCCGGCGCCGGCATGCTCATCGGGTCGGTGCTCCGCAACGACAGCCAGGCCGCCGGCGTGGGCGTCGGCATCGGCTTGGTGATGGCCGCCCTCGGGGGGTCGATGGCGCCGCTGGAGATCTTTCCGCCGGCCATGCGCACCGTGGCGCGCGGCACCCCGCACGCCTGGGCCAACGAGGCGATGGCCGAGATCGTGCGGCGCGACGGCGGGCTGCTCGACGTGCTGCCCCAGGTCGGCGTGCTGGCCGGTTACGCGCTGCTGTTGCTGATCGCGGCGACGATCCTCCTGCGGCGGACGCTGACGCGGTAGGCCGCGGCGACGCTCGGTCACACTAGGCTGCCGCCTCGCACCGTCGGCGACCCTGTGAGGCTCCTGTGACCGATCTGCTCCTCACGATCCACCCGTGGCTGGGCTACCTCGTCACGATCGTCGTGCTGGTCGCGGTGTTCGTCGCGTTCGGGCGCGCCAGGGACGCGCGCGAGTTCATCGCCACGCCCTACTCGGTCGCGATGATCCTGCTCGACGTCCAGGTGCTGTTGGGCATCATCCTCTACGGCGTCGGCGGCTACTGGAACCTCGACCGGACGACCTCGGAGATCGCCTACGTCCACCCGGTGCTGGGATTGCTCGCCCTCGGCATCGGCCATGCTGCGCTCAGGCGTGCCCGCAACGAGCAGATGGCCGTGGACGCCCACCGCAAGGTCGGGCGGGGCCTGGTCGCGGCGCTCATCGTCATCGTCCTGTCGATCGGGATCGCCAGCGCGCCGCCGTTCCTCTGACCGCGGCTACCAGCCGCGCTCGCGCCATTCGGCCAGGTGCGGGCGCTCCGTGCCGAGCGTCGTGTCGTCCCCGTGGCCCGGGTAGACCCAGGTCTCGTCCGGGAGCCGGTCGAACACCTCGCGCTCCAACCCGTCCATGATCTGCCTGAACCGGTCGGGGTCGCCCCAGGTGTTGCCCGGCCCACCCGGGAAGAGCGTGTCCCCACTGATCAGGTGCGGCCGCTCGTCGCCCTCCACGAGGTAGAGCAGTGACCCGTCGGTGTGACCGGGTACGTGCAGCACCTCGATCGCCAGCTCGCCGACCTCGATCACGTCACCGTGCACGAGCTCCCGGTCGAGAGGTGCGGGGAACAGCTCCGCGTCGCCGGGGTGGCCCCACACCTCGAGGCCCGGGTCGCGGCGGAGATCCTCCCAGGCGCGGACGTGGTCCCAGTGCCCGTGGGTCTGCACCACCGCGACGGGGTCGAGGCCCTCGAGCGCCTCGCGCAGGCGTTCCGGCCGGGCTGCCGCGTCCACCAGCAGGGCCGAGTCGGTGACGGGGCACACGATCACGTAGACGTTGTTGTCCATCTCCTCGACCGACAGCTTGCGGATCAGCAGGTCGCCGTCTCGACGGTCCTGCCACTCGCCGTCGGGCTCGACGTGGCCGGTGTAGTCGTTGTCCTCGGTCGCCATCGGACCACCTCCGGTCGGGCGTTGGCTCGACCTCGACGCTACCGGTCGGCCCGGACCGCCTCGGCCACGACCTCGTTGCCGGTGTCATGCCCCTCCGCGAACGCCGTGACGTTCGCGAGCGTCGTGTCGGCGATGTTGCGCATCGCCTCCTCGGTGAAGAAGGCCTGGTGCGCCGTGACGAGCACGTTCGGGAACGTCAGCAGCCGCGAGAACACGTCGTCGGTGATGACCCGGTCGGAGAGGTCGTCGAAGAACAGGTCGGCCTCCTCCTCGTAGACGTCGATCGCGAGGTTGCCGACGCGGCCGTCCTTGAGTGCCTCGATCACCGCCGGGGTGTCGATGAGCGCGCCACGGCTCGTGTTGACGATCATGACGCCCGGCTTGACCTTGTGCAGTGCGGCGTCGTCGATGAGATGGTGGGTCTCGGGTGTGAGCGGGCAGTGCAGCGTGATGACGTCGCACTCCGCGAACAGCGTGTCGAGGTCGACGTAGCGCACGCCGAGGTCGCGCACGTCCTCGTTGACGACGGGGTCGTAGGCCCGCATCGAACAGCCGAAGCCGCGCATGATCCGGGCGACGATCTGGCCGATCCTGCCGGTGCCGACGATGCCGATGCGCCTGTTGCGCAGGTCGAACCCGAGCAGCCCCTCGAGCGAGAAGTTGCCCTCCCGGACCCGGTTGTACGCACGGGGGAGTCGTCGCTCCACCGCGAGCATCAGCGCGACGGTGTGCTCCGCGACGGCATAGGGGGAGTAGGCGGGAACCCGTGCGACCGAGATGCCGTGCGCAGCCGCAGCGTCGAGGTCGACGTGGTTGAACCCGGCTGACCGCAGCGTGAGCATCCGCGTGCCGCCCTCGGCGAGGCGCGCCACGGTTTCGGCGTCGACGTGGTCGTTGACGAAGGGGCACACGACCTCGAACCCGGCCGCCAACGCGGCCGTGTCCCGGTCGAGCCGCGCCTCGAAGAACGCCAGCTCGTGGTCGTGGCCGTGGCTGGTGTTCGCCTCCTCGAGGAAGCGGCGGTCGTACGGCCGGGCGCTGAACACGGCGACGCGCATCGGTGGGTGCTCCTGGTCGGCAAGCCGGATGGCCCGCCCACGCAGCCTACGGCCGGTGGCCGCCGACGCGGGGAGCCGGGAGCGCATGGCGGGGCTGCCACGCTCCCCAGATGTGCTCTTGGCCAGATGTGGGGAGCGGCGCGTGCACCCGTGACCGTGATGCTCCCCACATCGCCTTGGGCGAACGGGTGTTCGACTGAGCGGCCGTCCGGTGGGTACGGTGGGCGTCGGTATCCTCCGGTCCGTCGACCGGCGCCCCTGGAGAGGCCGTGTCCCAGCCCCGCGCGTCGCACCGCGACCACATCACCGTTCGCGGTGCGCGTGAGCACAACCTCAAGGACATCGACGTCGACCTCCCGCGCGATGCCCTGATCGTGTTCACCGGGCTGTCGGGATCGGGCAAGTCGAGCCTCGCCTTCGACACCATCTACGCCGAGGGCCAGCGGCGCTACGTGGAGTCACTGTCGGCCTACGCGCGGCAGTTCCTCGGGCAGATGGACAAGCC
>CAZSQF010000172.1:0-6811 GCA_964608935.1 uncultured Actinomycetota bacterium
CCAAGGTCCGCATCGGATGGCGCAGCCTCGGAACAGCAGCTCGCTTGGGCGCGACCCGAGACGGCGGCAGGAATACGAAAGCGCATAACTGAGGATGGGCCCTGGACGGTCCCACCCGGGTCGGATGAGAATTGTCGCTTCTCGTGCCCGAGCGGACACGATCCGTTCCAATTTCACCTCACGGTCAAGGCGCCCAGTTCGTCGGAGGCAGCAAGACCTTCGGATCCGTCGTCGCCTCCGACGCAACCGAACTGGCACACTGGCCTCCGACGAGCACAGGAGGCTCATGCCATCCGCTCCGAAACGCCGCCAGGCCGACCAGGGGGCCGAGGCGATCGAATCCGTCCACGAGTCCCTTCCTGAGCCTGACGACGAGGATCTCGTGGAGCATCGGCAGGATGAGCTACCGGAAGAACTGCAGAAGCCCCTGCACGATCCCTGGTGGGCCGGAGGTAGCGGAGGGGGCGGGACCTAGCGGATCCGATCCCAGGGCGGCGGACGCCGAGCAGGCACCTAGCCGTCATGGAGCGCCCGCTCTCCTCCGGGTCTGGGAGGACACCCCGGAACACCGCCTGAAGTCGCTCATCGCAGTGATTGCCGAGCGCGGCAATGAGCACGGTCAGGGGCTCATAACCGTCGCCGGCCGCGAGGGCATGGAGAGGACTGGGCCTCAAGGCCGGGCGTTTACGTGCTCCACGCGAGCCCGCCAGCGGTCCTGCGATCTGCGTCGAGCACTACCCGGCGCGGACTTTGCCGTGATCCCCTTGCCGCAGCCGCCCTGGACGGTGAGAGGTCAGGGGACGCTCCGGGTTTCTCACAGGTGGAGGCGACCGGGCTCGGTGGTGGCCGCGTCTGCGGGTGGTGCGCCGCTGGAGGCGACGGCCTCATCGAGGGTCATGCGACGGCCGCGGGCCCAGGCAACCTCGAGATCCGAGGTGCTGAGCAGGTCGCGGGCCGCGTGCTTGGGGTCGTCGACATCGGCTGAGTAGTCCTGCACGGTGAACGCTCCGCCGACGCCTTCCCGCACCCGTGACGCCGCCCCGGCCAGCACGACCCCCTCGTCGGGCCGTCCCTGCGCGACGGCGACCCGCCCGAGCCACGCCAGGTCGATGGCGACGCCGGTTTGGTGGCCGAGCTCGTGGGCGATGCGGATCGACGCCTGCAGGTGTTCCGTCGCCTCGTCGAGACGTCCCTGCTGGAACGAGATCTGGCCGAGGGCTCGCAGCGCCTCAGCCTCCCACCAGCGGACACCGCCTCGGCGGGTGAACTCGACGCCCTGCTCGGCGTAGCTCCGGGCGCCCTCAAGGTCGCCGGAGAACCGCCGGATGGTGCCCGCAGCGACGAGGCCGAGCAGGAGCAGCGGCGGCAGCGGCGCAGCAGCGATCAGAGCCTGCAGCTGTGCCTCGAGGGGCTTGGCCTCCTCGACGCGGTCACGATGGCAGGCGAGGGTGACCACCAGCCCGAACAGCGCCTCGCCACGCAACGAACGGTCGTCGCTATCGGCCAACACGTCGAGCGCTGCTCGGTACTGCTCCTCGGCGGCGTCGAGATCGGCCAGCCAGTAGCACACCCAGGCGAGGCCGAGGTGTGCCTTCGCCCGCGCGTCATTGGACGCCTCGCCGCGCGTCACTAGGAGCTGTTCCAGCCGGTGGCGCCCCTCGGGCAGCCGGCCGCGCAGCTGCCAGAACCGCCACAGCCGGCCTGCCATGACAAGGCCCAGATCCAACTCGCCGCCGTCTCGCGCCCAGGTCATGACTGCCCGGAGGTTGGGCTCTTCGGCGGCCAGCCGGTCAAGCCAACGGACGTGTGCGGGACCGGTCAGTTCTGGTTCGGCCTGCTCGACGAGGCCGGCGAAGAACGCGGCGTGCCGTCGGGCCACCTCGGCCTGCTCGCCACTGACGGCCAGCTGCTCGAGTCCGTAGCCGCGGATGGTCTCGAGCATCGAGGACCGCGCCGGCCCGGTCTCGACGGGGCGTGCGAGCAGGCTGGCGTCGACCAGCCGGGCAACGGCGTCATCAACTTCGGCCACCGGCTCGCCCGCGGCCACCGCCTCGGCGGCGTCGAGCGTGAACCCTCCCCGGAACACCGCGAGCCGCCGCAGCGCAGCCTGCTCCGGCGCGTGGAGCAGATCATGGCTCCATGCAACGGCGTCCCGCAGCGTCCGCTGGCGGGCTGGCACGTCGACTGGACCCGTCCCGAGCGCTCTCAGCGGCGGCTCCAGCCGCCGCACCAGCTCGGTGAGCGGCAGCGAGCGTAACCGGGACGCCGCCAACTCGATCGCCAGTGGCAGACCGTCGAGGCGGGTGACGACCTCGGCGACCGCTCCGATGGTGTCGGGGGTCAGGGCGAACGCTGGCGCTACCGCGCGGGCGCGGTCGACGAACAGGTCGATCGCCTCGAGACCGGGGAGCTCGTCCGGGCTCGCCTCGGGGGTGGGGCGCGGCATCGGCTCGAGCGGCAGCTCCTGCTCGCCCGAGAGGTGGAGCGGGCTGCGGCTGGTCGCCAGCACGGTGAGTCTCGGGGCGGCGTCGAGCAGACGGCCGATCAGCTCGGCGGCCGGCATGACGTGCTCGACGTTGTCGAGCACCACCAGCAGCCGGCGTGTAGCGAGGTGGTCGGCGAGCGCGCCGGTGAGCGGCTGCTTGCTGGCAGGCACGGCCAGCACGGTCGCGATCGCCGGGGCGACCAGCCCGGGTTCCTCGAGGTTCGCCAGCGCCACGAAGTACACGCCGTGGGGATGGTGGTCGACGACACTCCGGGCGGCCTGGATCGCCAGGCGCGTCTTGCCGACCCCGGGCGGTCCGGTGATCGTGACGAGCCGGCGGGTCCGCAGCCAGCCGGCCAGCCGGGCGAGTTCGCGGCGGCGCCCGAAGAAACGCGTCCGCGCCAGCGGGAGTGCCACCCGCGGGGCGAGCTGCCCGTGGGGGCTCAACTCCAGTGCGGTGTCCTGCAGAAGGATCCCGTCGCGCAGTTCGGCGAGCTGCGGTCCGGGCTCGATCCCGAGCTCGTCGGCAAGGATGCGTCGGGCCCGCTGAAAGGCATCGAGGGCGTCGACCTGCCGGCCCGAGCGGTACAGGGCCAGCATCAGCTGCGCCCACAGTCGCTCACGGAACGGGTGCTGGGCCGTGAGCCGCTCCAGCTCGGCCAGTACCTCGCCGTGGCCGCCCCGTGCAAGGTCGGCCTCGATCCGATCTTCGACCACCGCCACGCGGATCGCCTCCCAGCGGGCCCGGTCGGCCTCGAAGGCGGGCAGATCGCCCAGGTCGGTGAGCAGCGGCCCGCGCCACCGTGCGAGCGCAGTGTCGAAGTGGTTGGTGGCGCGCTCGGCATCGCCGGCCGCGAGGGCCTCGCGGCCCTCGGAGGCGAGCCGGTCGAACTGTTCGGCGTCGACCTCGTGCGGGTCCAGCCGCAGCCGGTAGCCGGGCGCGACGGTGACGAGCCGATCTGCGTCCCCTCCAAGCGCCCCGCGGATCCGGTGGGCGTACACCTGGAGGGTGTGGCGGGCCGTGGCGGGGGGCTGCCCCGACCACAGATCCTCGGCAAGCCGGTCCAGGGAGACCACGGCTCCGCCGGCCAGGGCGAGCAGCGCAAGCAATTGCCGCTGCCGGAGTGATCCGAGCTCGACCGGCCAGCCGTCCTGCACGACCTCGAAGGTCCCCAGGATCCGGACCTGCATCGCTTCACTCCTGGTGGCGCCCGGCCGAAACGCACGAGGCCCGTCCGCGGCCGGAATCGAATCCACGGTAGTGGCCCCATCGCGCGCGTGTGCGACCGATCTGCGATCGGGCGGTCCCACGCTCGGCTCGGGCGGAGGTGGACCATCGGCGCTCGCGAGGTGGCCGTCTTGCTCGAGGCGGCACTCAACGCCGGCGACACGGCCGGCGTTGCCGAGCTGCTCGCCGACGACGCCGTGCTGTTCGTTCCCGGCGCCACCGGGCTGTCGGGCCCCTATCACGGGCGTGACGCCATCGTTGGGCTGCTGGAACAGCTGGCTGCTGGGGCTGTGGAGGGCTTCTCCTTCACCGTCGAACGCGTCCTGGCCGACCTAGACCTGGCGATGATCCTGGGACGGGCCACCTGCGTGCGTCGCCACGAGCGTCACACCGCCCCGACTGTGCTCACAGTCGTCGTGCGCCGTGGCCGCATCACCGAGATCCGCATGTTCCACCACGACCCGCTCGGCCTTGACCGGCTCTGTTCATGACCGGTCGCTCGCCCCATGCCACAGGAGGTCTGATCATGTCAACCCAAACTCTGTTCCGGGCCGCTGGCGCCGCGACGATGCTCGGCGCCGTGCTGTTCGTCATCGGCGTCGCGACGGGCACGCCCCCGCCCGACACCGCAGCCCTGCCACAGGTCCTCGTCGTCGCTTTCGCGGCGCTGCTGTTGGCTTCTCTGCCCGCGCTGTACCTGCGACAGCGTGAGGAGACCGGCGTGCTGGGGTTCATCGGGACCGCGCTGGTGTTCGTCAGCATCCTGCTGTTGACCGGCCTCAACTATCTGCTCGCGTTCTTCGCACCGGCGCTGGCCGATGCCGCCCCCGAGGTCCTCGAGGCCTTCCCCGGCGGTCCCTGGCAGCAGCTGATGACCGTCAATGCGATCGCCCGCGTCGGGCTCGGCATCGGCCTGCTGCTGTTCGGGATCGCCACCTACCGGGCAGCGGTCCTGCCGCGCTGGTCGGCGGTGTTGGCGGTCCTCGGCGGCATCGGCCCCCTCGTCCAGATCGTCGTGGTGATACGCGGCCTGCCGGAGGCCATCGGCATGGCCGTGCTGCTGTTCCCGATCGCGCTGTTCGGGCTCGGATGGGCGCTGTGGTCGTGCGTCGGCGCATCCCGCATCCCCAAGGCACCCCTGGCCGGCGGACTGCTCGCCCTCCTCCTCCTGATCACAGCGACCCCCGCGCTGGCGGCGCCGCCCACGGTCGAGGAGATCGAGGCCACCTTCACATCGGACTTGCTGAATCCGTGCAAGGGCGAGGGCTTCGACGTGACCATCTCCGGCACCCAGCACACCCATCACATCGCGACACCGAGCGGCCACAGCCACCTCCGCATCCACCAGTCGGTCGCAGCCACGACCAGCGACGGGTTCTCGGGACGCGCGACCGTCAGCTTCCTCCTGGCCGACACCGGGAGCGACGGAACCTTCGTGGGACACGAGACCTTCCGCCTCGCGATGGGCGACGCCGACGGGCAGCGTGTGATCGCGACTGTCCTGATGCACGCCACCGCGGTCGACGGACAGACCCGCGCCGAGGTCGAGCATGTCGCCCTGAAGTGCGTTGGGCGCGGCTGAGGTCTCCACCGAAGGAGCTCGGGCTGTGGTCGCCCTGCCCAACATCCGCGTCCCAGGCCACAGCCGGCAACGGCTGGGCTGCCGGCATTCCCGGATACCGGCAAACCAAGGTCTCCAACCAAGGCATTCGGCTGCCGGGTTGCCGTGAGGTCCGCAGCCCTGGGGCGCCCGGAGCTTCTGGAGGCTTGGAGACGCGAATCCCTGACTTCGATCGCCGGCTCAGCGAGGGCAGGGCACCCACAACCGCTTCGCCGGCGGCGACCGTCCGGGGACGCCAACGGTGCGGAGGCAGTCCGAGATCGAGGACCTTCGTGCCAGAAGCCGCGTTCGTGGAGGCCCGATCACTGCAGCTGCACGACGGAGAGGTTGTTGCCAGCAGGGTCGGTGAACCACGCCAGGGAGTGCCCCTCACCGTGGAAGATCCCGCGGGCGTCGGTGTCGTACACGTCGTAGCGTTCGAAGGTGACCCCGAGCGAGGCGAGCTCGTCGACGGCCTGCTGGATGTCCTCCACGGCCAGGTTGAGCACCGTGAAGGTGGCCGGGCTGTGGTCTGGCTTGACGTAGATGAGCGTGTCGCAGCCACCGGGGCCGTGCACCCATAGAGGTCCGTGCTCGCCGACCTGCGACACCTTCATTCCCAGCAGGTCGCCGTAGAAGGTCTTGGCGGCCTCGAGGTCGTCGACCGAGAAGCTGCCGAACGTTGTCACTGTCGCCACCATGATCCGCCCTTCCCGGCTGGTGCGCGGCTGCCGTGGCGAGGCTGCACCACACGATAGGATGACAACATCCTGACATAATTGTCAGTGTGCTGTCAAGAGTGATGTTCGGGAGGGCGCCGTGGCATCAGCTCAAGAGCTGCTCAGCAGCACCGCAAAGACCGTGTTCCGTCTCAACGGCCAGCTGCTGACGATCGGAGAAGCTCTGGCGCGTCCGGTGGGGCTCACCGCGGCCTGGTGGCAGGTGCTCGCGGCCGTCCTCGACGAACCACGCTCGGTCGCGGACGTCGCCCGCAACGTGGGTGTAACCCGTCAAAGCGTCCAACGCATCGCCGATCTGCTGGTCGACAGTGGCCTTGCCCAGTACCAGCCGAATCCCGCGCACCGTCGCGCCAAACTGCTGTCCCCGACACCTCAGGGCCGCGACGCCCTGCGACGGATCGCCCCGGCTCACGCCGAGCTCGCCCGGCAGCTCGTGGACAAGGTCGGCCACGACCAACTCGCTCAGATGCTCGACGGCCTCGAGCAACTCTCAGACGCGCTCGACGCGCTCACCAGCACGACGCAGCCCAACCAGACCAACCAGAGCCGCGCGTAACGGCCACCTTCACCTATGCACCGTGCCGGGACAGGTTCTTCCACGGAGAGCATTGCCGTGATGATGCGCCGGGTCCCTGTCGAGCTGTTGCGCACATAACCAACACGAACCATGAGGCGGTTCTATCTATGTAGGTCAGTTGACCACGGTGACGTCCTAGCTTTCCTGTAAACGAGGGTGGCCTGAGCTCCAATGTCGGGAT
>CAZSQF010000173.1:0-6754 GCA_964608935.1 uncultured Actinomycetota bacterium
GTTGATGAACCGGACCACGTCGGCGAGGTCGCCGGGCTCGATGCCGGCTTCGAGCAGCGGCGGGACGACCTCCCGCACGAACAACGACGACGCGGCCCGGTTGCGGTTGTGCAGCTCGTCGCCCATCTGCATGGCCTGGACGATCACCGCTCGCAGGTCCATCGACCCCAGCCGCTCGACCGCGGCCCCCATCGCCGGCCCGAGCACCCGCTGCATCCAGGTGAGGCGTTCGATCACCTCCGGGCCGTAGGCGCCGTAGCGCAGCACCTTGCCGAGCCCTTCGTTGAGGGTGCAGTAGGCCCGGTTGTCGAAGGCGCGGTTCTCGATCACGAACATCGGCATCGACGGCGACACGACCCCGGCCATCGGGCCGACCGCGGCGTGATCGTGGCACGGGGCGAGCTCGAGCTCGCCGCGCTCGCCGATGGCGGCGGCCTCCTCGGGGGTGTCGGCCATGCCCTCGTAGAGCATCGCCGCGATCAGGGCGCCCCGCATCGGCCCCGACGCCCGCTCCCAGGTGATCGGCGGGCCGGCGTGAAGGAACTGGCCGCGCTCGATGCCCACCGCATCGGCGGCGGGGCTGATGCCGATCCAGTGCGGCTCCGCGGTCGTGATGCGCTCGAGTGCGGTCGCGTTTGCGGCCTCGGTGCGGGGATCGGCGGCCAGCCGGGCCAGCTCGGCCGACAGCCCGTCCACCGGTGGGCGCCAATCGACGGCGACGAGGTCGACCCCCTGGTCGAGCAGGGTGCGCTCGAACAGCTCCACGCCGGCGGCCACGACCTGCGGTGGGCCGTCGAGGAGGTCGGCGAGCGGCGCCTGGCCGGCGTCCTCGGTCATGGTTCACACTCCTGGTGGATGTCTGCCCGCGTGCGGACGGCCGTCATTCGAGGTCGGCGAAGCCCACGGCCATGTGAGCCGCCGCGGCGTTGGACACCGTGACGTACGCGCCGGCGTCGGCCAGGGCCTCGGCCTGGCGGTCGCGGCCCTGGGGGTCCCCGGTGGTGCCGCACAGCGACACCACGACCGCGAGGTCGCGGCCAGCGGAGATGGCGGTCCCGCGGGCGTCGGCGATGCCTGGGGCCAGCTCGGCGGCCGGGTCGGGATGGGCGCCGTGGCCGAGCACGACGTCGAGCAGCAGCACGCGCGTGTCGTCGCGCTCCACCTCGGCCTCCATGCGCTCGATGCGCAGCTGATGGTCGATCATCGGGTGTGGCCGACCGAGCGTGTACTCGTCCTCGCCGAGGTCGAGCAGCAGGTGCCCGGCGGCGGTGACCTCGCCCGCGAGCCGGTGATCGGGGTCGGCGGTGACGTTGGACCACACCGGCCCGAGGTCCTTCTCGGCGATGAGCAGCGCCTCGGAGCACAGCGTCCCGCCGGCGAACAGCCCGACGAGCCGCCCCGGCAGGCCGCCGCTCGGCTGCCGGCCCCAGCTCGCCCAGCTCGGGGCGTCGCGTCCGAGCCGTTCGAGCGCGGTGGTGACGACACCGGTGAGGTCGTCCTTCTCCGGCCCGAGGAGCCCGAGCACCACCGGGGTGGCACAGGCGGCGGCTGCCTCGCGGACCGTGGCTCCCACCGCCTCGTCCGGCGGCTTGGACAGCAGCACGATCAGCTCGGTCGCCGGGTCGGCGTCCAGCGCGGCGAGGGCCTGCAGCGTGGAGGCGGCGCCGACCTCGGCCTTGAGGTCGCGTCCGCCCACGCCGAGCACGTGCGACACGCCGACACCGGCGTCGTCGAGGAGGCACGTCAGCTGCTGTGCCCCGGTCCCCGAGGCGGCGACGACCCCGACCGGCCCGGGCGACACCACGTTCGCGAACCCCAGTCCGACCCCGGACACGATCGCCGTGCCGGCGTCGGGTCCCATGACGAGCAGGCCGCGTTCGCGACCCTCCCGCTTGAGCGCCACCTCGTGCTCGAGCGGGACGTTGTCGCTGAACACCATCACGTGCAGACCGGCGCGCAGGGCGTCGAGCGCCTCGACGTAGGCGTGCTCGCCGGGCACGGAGAGCAGCGCCAGGTCGCCGCCGAGGGCGGCCGCGTCGCGCACCGTGCGGGGTGGCGGCCCGTCGCCGAGGCTGCCCGAGCCCGCCCCGCCGCTCGACGCCGCCAGAGCCGCCTCGAGCTCGGTCAGGGCCGCCTCGACCGCGTCGTCGTCATCGGCGCGGAGCGCGATCACGAGGTCGTTCGGTCCCGCCTCGGGCGCGTCGAAGCCCATCCCGGCGAGCAGGTCGAGGTTGAGCTCGGTCGCCATGGCGACGAGCGCAGTGCTGACCCCGTCGACGTCACCGACCCGCCGGCTGACCTGCATCAGGCTGACCGAGTCGTGGTAGACGCCGCGCCGGACGTCGAGGTGATCGACCATCACCGCATCCTCCCGGATCGGACCGCGCCGGCCGCCACGACCGCGTGGCCGGCGGCCAGCAGACCCACCGCCAGGTCGCGGCCCGAGGTCGAGCCGACGGCCAGCAGCCGGTCGGCGGCGGCCGCCATCGGCCCCGGACCGGTGAGCCTACGCAGCACCTCGCCAGCGGGGGCCGCGACCTGGCCTCGGGCCGCGTGGTGGAGCAGGGCGGCGGACACGGCGGTGGTCGTGTCGGTCGCGAGCCGCGCGACCTCGTCCCCGACCGTACGCGCCGTCGTGACCAGCGCCAACGCGTCATCGGCCCGGACGGCGGGAGCGAGCAGCTGGGTCGCGGCCAGCACCCCGGCCAGCACGTCGTCGCCGGCCGGGGTCAGCCCGGGTCCGAGCCCAACCAGCGACCGAGCGGCGTGCACCGCCTCGGCGACGTCGCCGCCGACGAGCGCGGGGACGAGCCGACGCAGCGGCAGGGCCAGCTCCTGCGGCGTCGGGCCGGTCGCCGCCTCGACGTGGACCGCGAGCTCGTCGACCCGGTCGGCAAGCACGTCGGGCCCGACCGGCCGCAGCGCGGGCCGCGGATCCCACCATCGCGCGACGTCGATGTCGAGGTCACCGAGGTGGACCCCACCGGTGCCGATGACCCCGCGCTGGCGGGGGTGACAGCCGGCGAGCGCGCGGCTCCGGCCCGTGGCGTTCAGCATCAGCGCGTTGGGCAGCGCGACCCCGTCCGCCGTGACCACCGCAACGAGGTCGTGCGTGAGGCCGCCGGCCGCAGCCGCCGGGGGATCCACCTCGAGGTAGACGGCACGCTCGAACGCCGCGAGCACACCGACCTCGCGCACTGGACCGGTCACGATCGCGCGGATCGCGGCGCTGGCGGCGGCGTGCCGGCGTCCAGGCCCGTTCCTCATCGGCGCACCACCCGCGTGCCCGTGACGCCGTGGGCCGCGTCGACGGCGTGGTCGAGTGACGCGATGACCGCGAGGCCACCGGTGCGTTCCACGAACCGGCAGGCGGCCTCGACCTTGGGCCCCATCGAGCCGGCCCGGAAATGGCCGTCGGACTCGTGTCGTCGCAGCTCGTCCACCTCGATCTCCTCGAGCCACTGCGCGTCGGGTGTTCCGAACCCGATCGCGACGCCGCGGACGTCGGTCAGGATCACGAACGTCGCGGCGCGGAGCTCCTCGGCGAGCAGTGCACCCGCGAGGTCCTTGTCGATGACCGCCTCGACCCCACGAAGCGGTCCGTCGCCGTCGTCCACGACCGGGATGCCACCGCCGCCGTTGCCGACGGCGATGGCGCCGTCGTCGAGCAGCAGCTCGATCGCCGGCCGGTCGACGCAGGCGAGTGGTTGCGGGGAGGGCACCACCCGCCGCCAGCCGCGCTCGCCCTGGTGGGCGAACCGCTGTCCGTCCGCTTCGCGGCGGCGGACCTCGGCCTCGTCGTCGAGGTAGGGCCCGATCGGCTTCGAGGGCTCGTCCCAGGCCGGGTCGTCGCGGCCGACCAGGACGCGGCTGACGACCGGGACGACCGGGCGGGCGTGTCCGCGTCGGGTCAGCTCGAACGTGAGGGTGTTGGCGATCGTGAAGCCGATGGTGGCCTGGGTCTGCGCCACGCACCAGTCCAGCGGCACGGGGGGCACGACGTCGCGCGCCAGCTCGTTCTTGATCAGCACGTTGCCGACCTGGGGGCCGTTGCCGTGGGTCAGGACGAGCTTGTCGAGGCCCTCGCCCACGAGCTCGGCCACCTGGGCCATGCTGGCGTGGATGTTGGTGGTCTGCTCGGTGGCGGTGCCGGCCGTGCCCGCAGGGGCGATGGCGTTGCCGCCCAGGGCGATGACCGTGCGATCCGCCACGTTCGAGCGCTCCTTCGAGATCCTCCGGCGAGATCCTCCGGGCGGCCACGGTAGGCCGCGTCCGGTCGACGTGCGTCGGCGGAAGCTGCCACCGGCAGCGGGCCGCACTCCTCGAGGAATGCGGCCCGCTGCGTCGTGACCCGGTCGGCCCGTTTCGACCGACCGTCGTGCTCAGTCCTCCTCGCGCAGGGCCTGCTTGCCCGGCACGTCGCTCGGGGGAACGACGACAGCGTCGGCGCCGATGCCGCGCTCCTCGGGGGTCCCGGGGATGAGGTTGTCGAGCAGCAGCCCGAACACCGCCGCGATCGCGATGCCCGACGAGCCGATCTGCTGGACGATCGGGGTGAGCCACTCGATGCCGAAGAAGCTGAACTCCTCGACCCCGCCGAAGTAGGCCGGGAACACGAACCCGCTGAACAGCACGAAGCCGACGATCAACAGGTTGCGCTGCGAGTTCATGTCGGCGCGCTGGAGCAGCGACAGCCCGACGGCGGCGATCAGCCCGAACAGCGCGAGGTACACGCCGCCGACGACCGGCGTCGGGATCGTGGCGACCACGGCACCGACCTTGGCGACGAGCCCGAGCACCACCAGCACGATCGCGCCGAGCAGCACGACGTGGCGGCTGGCGACCTTGGTCAGCCCGACCAGCCCGATGTTCTCCGAGTACGACGTCGACGAGAACCCACCGAACACGCCGGTGAGCGCGCAGCCGATGCCCTCGGCGCCGATGCCGCGGTTGATGACCTTCGCCTCCGGGTCCTTGCCGGTCGCCATCCGGTTGACGGCGTGGTAGTCGCCGAACGACTCGATCATCGACGCGAGATAGGCCGCGAGGATCGCGACGAAGAACCCGATGTCGAACAGCGGGGTGCCCCACGGGAAGATGAGGCCACCGCCGCCGACCTCGACGCCGCGGACCCACGTGGCGTCAGCGATGCCGGAGAAGCTCACGCCCTCGGGGGCGTCCGCCGCGAATGCGCCGGCGCCGGTCAGGATCAGCGCCACGACGTAGGCGCTGATGATGGCGAGCAGGATCGGGAACAGCGAGAAGAACCGCACCTTGGGGGCGAGGATGAGCGAGAAGATGAACACCAGCGCCAGCGTCAGGAACGCCATCGGCCAGTGGCTCGACGCGGTGTCCGCGCCGGCCTGGAACAGCGACAGACCGATCAGGGCGATGACCGGTGCGATCACGATCGGCGTGACGAACCGGCGCAGGAAGCCGAGCACGCCCCCGAACCCGATGATGATCTCGACGAGGGCACCGGCGATGATCGCGCCGGCGATGTAGCGCATCGCGTCCTCGCCCGGATGCGCGGCGATGATGGCGAAGAAGGGTCCGAGGAAGGCGAACGACACGCCCTGCACGATCGGCAGGCGCGAGCCGATCGTGACCTGGACAGCGGTCGCGAGCCCCGAGCAGATGAACACCGACGAGATCAGGATCGCGATCTGCGCGGTGTCGAAGCCCATCGCCGGGCCGAGCAGCAACGGCACCAGGATGGTGGCGCCGAACATCGTCAGGACATGCTGGATCCCGAGGCCGAGCGCCTTCGGGAACGGTTTGGGGACGTCATCGAGCCCGTAGTTGAGCTCGAACTGGCTCTCGCTGGCGGTCGCGTCTGCGCTCATGACTGCTCCCTGGTCCGTGCGGCCGCGTCCACGGCCGCAGGTCGTCTTCCGCCCGGTGGGCGCTCCCCCGTCCTACCCCCGCACCCGGGCACACGCACCTCATCGAGGGTCGGGGCCGCGTCTCCCACGCGGTGTCGTGGCCCCATGCCCCGGACGGGGACACCCGGACAGTGTCCGCCCGTTGTCGAGCGGATGCTAGGAACCCCGACCGGCGATGACCATCGGCAGACGTTGCCGAGGCCAGTCCGCCGGTTTGGTCGAACCCTCACGCAGCGAGGGGCCGCGCCGTGTGTTCCCGACGCCGCGATCCGCCCGCTGCCTCACCCCACGTGCCCGTCACTAGTCCGTTCGGACGATCGCAGCGACGGGTCCGCCGCCCAAGGGGCCCTGGTGCAGGGCCGCCACGGACACGAACACGGCGGCGTCGCCCACCGTCGCAGCGGTCACCCCACCGACGGCTCCCTTGAGCTGCCGGTGGTGGTGGACGTCGGAGTCGTCGAGCGCGAGCTGACGCCGGCCGCGCAAGGTGCCGCGAGGATCGGCCTCGCACTTGAGGAACACGTTGACCAGCCGGTCGCCGAGGTCGGTGTGGTGCGGGCGCTCGGGCAGGTCCATGCCGGCGCTGCGGATCGCGTCCCAGATGCCGTCCTGGTCGAGCGCGTCACGCATGACCGCGTGGCCCACGCGGTAGCGGCTGCCGGCCCCGGGCGCGTTGCCGACCACCACGATCTGCGCCCGGTCGAGCTCAACGCCCGAGGAGCACGACGCGACCGAGGAGTACAGGTCGTGGTTGCGGCCGATCTCGTCGGGGTCGGGGACGCGGTCGATCTCGCCGAGCGCGTAGGCGACGCCGAGCCCGGTGGTGCCGTTGGAGATGTCCATCGAGAACAGCGTGTCCTCGGTGTAGA
>CAZSQF010000174.1:0-6726 GCA_964608935.1 uncultured Actinomycetota bacterium
GCAGGCCCCGGCCGCGAAGGCGTTGGCGATCGCGGCGTGGCTGTGCTCCTCGACCTCGAGGGGCCGCGGCCAGCCGTTCTCGACCGCATCGCGCAGCCGGTGCAGTGACCCCACGCCGGGATTGCCGCCCCAGGAGAACACGAGCTTGGCGGCACAGCCGGCGCCGATCAGCTGGTCGTAGACCAGGTCGGGTGTCATCCGGACCAGGGTGAGCTCACGCCGCCCTTGTCGGATCACCTCGTGCCCCGCCGCGAAGGGGATCAGATGCGTGAATCCCTCCATCGCGACGACGTCGCCGTCGTGCACGGACGACGCGATGGCCTCTTCGAGCGACACGATCTCGGCCACGCGACCCCCCTTCAGACGTCGAAGAAGACCGTCTCGTCGTCCCCCTGCAGGACGATGTCGAACCGGTACACGGGCACGCCCGACTCGTCGCCGGCGGGCCGGGCCACGAGCGTGTTGCGGCGATCCGCCGGGACCTGCGTCAGGACCGGGTCCTCGGCGTTGTCGGGATGGTCCGGGAAGTAGATCCTCGTCGACAGGTGGTCGAGCAGGCCCCGGGCGAACACCTGGACGTTGAGGTGCGGCGCCTGGACCGTCGTGCCGGCTGGCCCCGGCACCGTCCCCGGCATCGCCGTGGTCAGCCGGAAGCTGCCGTCACTGGTCGAGGCGACGCGGCCGAAGCCGATGAAGTCGGTCGGGACGTCACCCACCCGGCCGTCGGCCGGGTGCCGGTACCGGCCGCCGCCGTCGGCCTGCCAGATCTCCACCATGGCGTCGTCCACGGGATCGCCGGCGCCGTCGCGGACGGCCCCCGTCACGACGAGGGGCGACCCGGCGTCCTGCTCGGGGTCGAGCTCGTCGACCGCGTCGCGCATGAGGGCGAAGTGGAAGAACGGCCCGACCGTCTGAGCGGTCGTCTGTGGCAGCTGAGTCATGCGAGCACTCCCGCGCCGCCGGCCTCGAACGGGGTGGCCTCCGCGCCACGGAGCACGATGTTCCACCGGTACCCGAGGGCCCACTCCTCCTGGGTGACGTCGTGGTCGTAGTCCGCGATCATCCTCGGCCAGTGCTCCTCCGGCACCGAACCCATGATCGGGTCGAGCGCGTGGAGCGGGTCACCGGGAAAGTACATCTGGGTGATCAGCCGGGTGGCGAAGGCCGGCCCGAAGACCGAGAAGTGGATGTGCGCCGGCCGCCAGGCGTTGGGATGGTTGCGCCACGGGTAGGCGCCGGGACGGATCGTCAGGAAGCGGTAGGTGCCGCTCGCGTCGGTGATGCACCGCCCCGCGCCGAGGAAGTTCGGGTCGAGTGGCGCGGGGTGCTGGTCGCGCTCGTGGATGTAGCGCCCGGCCGCGTTGGCCTGCCAGATCTCGACGAGCGCGTCGGGCTGCGGTGTGCCGTGCTCGTCCAGGACCTGCCCGGTGACGATGATCCGTTCGCCGATCGCCTCCTCCCCGGTCCCCGCGTTCCGGGTCAGGTCGGCATCCTGCTCCTTGACCTCGGCAAGGGCAGGACCGGGCCCGGTGATCTCCGAGATGGTGTGGTCGAGGGCGACCGGCTCCTGCGTCGGGTGGCGCAACTGCGTGGACCGGTACGGGGGATGGTCGAGCGGCGGGTGGGCGTCGCGGTCCCGCTGGCGGTAGCGCGATGGGGTGGTCACGGCGGTCCTCCGTCACCCGCCGGGGAGGCGGGATCCTGTGCGTCGGACATGACACGCTTGAGGGTGGCGAAGGCCGTGTTCGCGGCCGGAACCCCCGCGTAGAGGGCCACGTGCAGCAGCGTCTCGACGATCTGCTCGGGTGCGGCTCCGGTGCGCCGGGCAGCGCGCAGATGCATCTCGAGCTCGTGCTCGTGGCCGAGGGCGGCGAGCAGCGCGATCGTCACGAGGCTGCGGGTCGCGGGCTCGAGCCCCGGACGACCCCAGACGTCGGCCCACCCCGCTCCGGTGATGTAATCCTGGAACGGCTCGTCCCACCTCGTCGTGCCGGCGATCGCACGGTCGACGTGCTCGTCGCCGAGGACGCTGCGCCGCACGCGCATGCCACGCTCGCGGCGTGCATCAGCGCTCTCCCCTGGCTCATCGACCACGACTGCGTCCTCGCTCCTCGACACGACTGGGGCGAAATGCCCGTGCCGGGCACGTCACGCCTACCCTTCCCCGCGCGGCTTGTCGACCCGGGAACGTGTGCTAGCGTTCACCTAGCGAACCTGCGTTCACTAGGTGAACGTGGAGTGATGGAAGCATCGGTCGCGGGTGGTGTCAACCCGCGGCGAGCGCGACAGGAAAGCGGGACGGAAGCCACGGCATGGGCGAGTCGGTCCGATCCTTCGAGCGCGGCCTGCGGGTCATCCGCGCCTTCAGCGCCGGCCAGGCCGACATGACCCTGGCGGAGGTCGCCCGCGAGACCGACCTCAACCGCGCGACGGCTCGGCGGCTCTTGCTGACGCTCGAGGAGTCAGGCTACGTCCAGCGGCGCGGCGACCAGTTCCGCCTCACGCCCCGGGTGCTCGACCTGGGCTACGCCTACCTGTCGTCCGTCGGTCTGCCGCAGCTCGCCCTGCCCTTCCTCGAGACCCTCAGTGAGTCCCTGCACGAGGCATCCTCGGTGGGGGTGCTCGATGACACCGAGATCGTCTACGTGGCCCGCGTGCCGGCCAAGCGCGTCATGACGGTCTCGATCGGGCTCGGCTCGCGCTTCGCCGCGTACCGCACGTCCCTCGGCCGCGCGATCCTGGCCTCGTTGCCCGAGGACGAGGTGGCGGCGCTCTGGGAGGCGAGCGACCGGTCCAACCCGACCGCTCGGACGCTGACCGAACTCGACGACCTCCTGAAGGCCCTCGAGGAGGTCCGCCGGCGGGGCTTCGCCATGGTCGACCAGGAGCTCGAGCTCGGGGTGCGCTCCATCGCGGCACCCTTGCACGACTCGAGCGGGCGCACGGTCGCGGCCGTCAACCTGTCGACGCACGTGAGCCGGACGACCAAGCAGCAGCTGCTCAGCCGCTTCGTCCCCGAGCTGCTCGAGACGGCACGCTCGATCGACGCGGTGCTCGCCAGCCAGCTCAGCTGACAGGGAGCGACGATCATGCAGACCGAGGTCGCGATCATCGGGGGCGGGCCTGCCGGCAGCCTTCTGTCGCATCTGCTCGACCTCGAGGGGATCGACTCCGTGGTGCTGGAGCGACGCGACCGCGCCTACGTGCTGTCGCGCATCCGCGCGGGAGTCCTCGAGCACCAGACCGCCCAGGTGCTGCGCGACGCCGGACTCGGGGATCGGATGGATCGCGACGGCTTCGTGCACGACGGTGTCAACCTCGCTCACGACGACCGGCAGCTGCGCATCGACTTCAAGCAGCTGACGGGCCGTTACGTGATGATCTACGGCCAGACCCAGCTTCAGGAGGACCTCTACGGCATTCTCGCCGAGCGTGAGGGCAGCATCGTCTTCGAGGCCGAGGACGTGCAGCTGCACGACGTCGCCACGGACGCACCATCGGTGACCTTCACCGTCGACGGCCAGCCCCGGGAGCTGACGGCACGCTGGATCGCCGGGTGCGACGGCTACCACGGTGTGAGCCGGACCGTCATTCCCGACGACGTGCTGATGACCTACGAGCGGGTCTATCCCTTCGGGTGGCTCGGCATCCTCTCGGAGACCCCACCCGTGAACGAGGAGCTCATCTACGCGAACTCCGAGCGCGGCTTCGCGCTGTGCTCCATGCGGCATTCGATGCTGTCGCGCTACTACGTGCAGTGCCCTCTGGACGACACGCCGGAGGACTGGTCCGACGAGCGCTTCTGGGAGGAGCTCACGTCACGGCTGCCCCGTGAGGCGGCGGAGCGGATGGTGACCGGCCCGTCGATCGAGAAGTCGATCGCCCCGCTGCGCAGCTTCGTCGCCGAGCCCCTGCGGTACGGGCGCCTGCTGCTCGCGGGCGACGCCGCGCACATCGTGCCGCCGACCGGGGCGAAGGGGCTGAACCTCGCCGTCTCCGACGTCTACTACCTCGCGCAGGCACTTGCCGACCAGTTGCGCCGGGGTTCCAGCACCGGCGTGGACTCCTACTCGGAGACCGCGCTGCGCCGCGTCTGGCGGGCGGTGCGCTTCTCCTGGTGGATGACCACGGCGATGCACCGCTTCCCTGGCCAGGAGGACGCGTTCGACCGGCGTCTCCAGCGCGCCGAGCTCGAGCTGCTCGGTGACTCCGAGGCGGCCCGCCGCGTCCTCGCCGAGAACTATGTCGGCATGCCGCTGACCTGAACGCGCCACGCTCGAACCTCCCACCCGCAAGGCGATGATTCATTGCATGACAATCACTTGACACACGGACGGAATAATGCATCTAATAGTGGGGCGGGCGACCGGGAGGTCTCGCCGATCGATGTCGCCCGCTCGACCAGACGGACCGGGAGGGAGCTGGGCATGAGACGGATCACGACGCGCCATCGAACGCTGCGCCTGATCGCCGCCGCGGCGGTGCTCGCGCTGCTGGCGGCCGCATGCGGCGAGGACGCCGCCGACGAGCCGGCCGCGACAGACGACCCGCCGGAGGAGGCACCCGAGGACGAGGAGCCGGAGGAACCCGCGGACGAGCCGGAGGACATGGGCGACCCGGTCACGCTGACCCTCGGGCACCCGTTCCCCGCGACCGACCCGATCCAGGTCAGGATCTGGGAGCCGTGGACCGAGGCGATCCACGAGGCGACCGGTGGCACCGTGACCATCGAGATCCATGCCGGCGGTGCCCTCGGCCCCCCGCCCCAGGTCTACGAGAACACGGCCACCGGCGCCCAGGACATCGGCTGGACGCTGCCGGGATACACCCCGGGGCGCTTCCCCATCACGCAGATCATCGAGGCGCCCTTCGCCTTCGGGGACGCCGTCGAGGGCACGGAGGTCACCTGGGAGCTGTGGGAGACCTTCCCGGAGTTCCAGGAGGAGTACAGCGACGTCAAGGTGCTCTCCATCTGGGCGATGGACACCGGTGACCTCTTCACCCGGGACCAGCCCGTCGAGACCCTCGAGGACGTCGCCGGACTCACGATCCGCAGTCCCGCCCCGCTCCAGGGCGACGCGCTCGAGGCCATGGGGGCCTCGGCCGTGGGCCTGCCGGCCCCGGAGATCTACGACTCGGTCGAGCGGGGCGTGATCGACGGCTACTTCCTCGCCAACTCGGCGACCCGCGTCTTCGACCTCGGCCCCACCACCGCCTACCGGACCGCCTGCCAGTGCTACACGGGGGCGTTCGTCCTGGTGATGAACCTGGACCAGTGGGAGTCGCTGTCCCCCGCGCAGCAGGAGGCGATCGATTCGCTGTCCGGCTACGACCTCGCCCTCGAGGTCGCGGCCATGCACCAGGCGGCGGCGGACGAGGTCGAGGCCGAGTACTGGCCCGCGAATGACGTGGAGACGATCGAGCTCGACGATGCCGAGTTCGCGCGCTGGCGCGAGGCGGTCCAGCCCGTGTTCGACGCCTGGATCGCGGAGCGGGAGGCCGAGGGCGTCCCCGGCCAGGAGATGGCCGACATGCTCTTCGAGCTGACGGGCGTCAACTAGGCCGACCGACACCGAGGGAGGCGCTGAGCGGCGGCGGCCGAGTGAAGCGAGGCAACGAGGTCGCCGCTCTCGGAAGAAGGATGGCGACATGCCTGAGCTTCCCGGCCGTCCGGCGGCCTCGGGGCCCGGCCCCGGGGTCGCCGTCTCCCTCGCGGACCTCCAAGAGGCCCACGGCGGCGCACCGCTGCGCTGGTTGCGGGTCGTCAACCACGTGCTTCACACGTTGGCCGGGCTGACCCTCGTCGGGCTCCTCGCTTGGACGGCCGTCGACATCGTCGGCCGGTCGGCGTTCTCGTACCCACTTCGAGGCACGATCGAGCTCACCGAGCTCGCCGTCGTCGTGCTCGTCTACCTCGGGCTCGCCCGGACCGAGACCGACGACGCCCACATCACCGTCGACCTGCTCTTCGTCCGCTTCAAGCGCCGTGGCCAGCTCGTGCTTCGCGCCGTCGCCGGCGCGATCGGGGTGGCCGTCATCGCCGTCATGACCTGGCGGCTGTACCAGTTCACCGGGCATCTCCAGGCCGGCGGCTACGAGACGAGCCGCCTACGCGTTCCGTTGTGGCCCGTGGCCGTGCTCGGCGTGGTAGGGGCGACCGCCTTCGGGCTGTCGGTACTGGCCAACCTTCTCGTCGTGCTCCGAGCACTCGTGAAGGACCGCTGAGGTGGCCAACGAACTCGTCGGCCTCGCCGGCTTCGTGGTCATGCTCCTGCTGATCGCGATCCGGGTCCCCGTGGCGATCGCGATGATCGGCGTGGCGGTCACCGGGTACGCGTACATCGTCGGCCTCGACCCGGCGCTGTCACGGCTCGGAGCGGACGCGTTCCGCGGCGCGTCCCTGTACAGCCTGTCCGTCATCCCCTTCTTCATCCTCATGGGGATGCTGCTCTCCTACGCCAACCTCGGACGGGACGTCTACCGGTCGCTGGACCGCCTGCTCTGGCGGCTGCGAGGCGGCTTGGCGATCGCCACCATCGGCGCCTCGACGATGTTCGCCTCGGTCAGCGGCTCCAGCGTCGCATCCGCCTCCACCATGGCACGCGTCGCGGTTCCCGAGATGCAGCGCTACGGCTACGACGACGGCCTCTCGGCCGCGTCTGCGGCCGTCGGTGGCACCCTTGGCGCCCTCATCCCCCCGAGCGCGCTGCTGGTCCTTTACGGCGT
>CAZSQF010000175.1:0-6722 GCA_964608935.1 uncultured Actinomycetota bacterium
CTGCGCAACACCTACACCGTGCAGATCCTGCCGTTCATCGCCAACCCGCTGTTCGTCTATCTGTTCTACACCTTCTTCCTCGCGGTCCCGCGCGACCTCGAGGAGGCGGCACGGGTCGACGGGGCCGGCCCGTTCATGACGTTCCGCAAGATCGCGGTACCGCTGGCCAAGCCGGCCTACGCGACCGTCGGGATCCTGAGCTTCCTGTTCATCTGGGGCCAGCTGCTGTGGCCGGTGCTCGTGACGAGCGGCCCCGACGTGCGGCCCCTCACCCTCGGGATCTCGGTGTTCGTGACGCAGCCGCCGATCAGCTGGGGCGACATCATGGCGTACGCGTTCATGATGACGATCCCACTGCTCGTCATCTTCGTGGTGTTCCAGCGCTGGTTCGTCCAGAGCGTCGCCCGCAGTGGCGTCAAGGGATGATCGACCAGCGCCCCCTCGCCCATCTCCGACCACGTAGTGGGTGGACCAACGACCCGGTGGGGCCGGTGTACTGGCGCGGCCGCTACCACCTGTTCCACCAGGCCAACCCGGATGGCGGCTATTGGTACCGCCCGCACTGGGGGCACTTCGTCAGCGACGACCTCGTGACCTGGGAGGAGCTGCCGCTCGCTCTGACGCCGAGTCCGGTGGGGCCCGACGCCGACGGCTGCTATTCGGGATGCGTGGTCGCGAATGGCCAGGTGGCCCGGGCGTTCTACACCGGGGCCGTCGGACCGCTCGGGCTCGACCAGCAACAGGTGACGTGCGTGGCCACGAGCACGGACGACGACCTGCGGGTGTGGGACAAGCACCCGGAACCGGTCACGCTCCCGCCACCGGAGCTCGATCTGCTCGGGTTCCGGGACCCGTTCGTGTGGCGCCGCGGCGACCGGTGGCTGCAGCTGGTCGGCTCCGGCATCGCCGGCGTGGGCGGGGCGCTGTTCCTGTACAGCTCCTCCGATCTCGAGGACTGGACGTATGTCGGGCCTGCTCTCGTCGGCGACCGCGATGCGAACGACCCGCTGTGGACCGGCGCGATGTGGGAGTGCCCGGCGCTGATCTACCTCGACGGCACCGACGTGCTGCTGCTGTCCATCCACGACGAGGAGACGACCCACCACCCCGTCCTGTTCGAGGGCAGCTTCGACGGAACCGTGTTCCGGCCCGATCGAGGCGACCGCATGGACCTGGGACCCGACTTCTATGCCCCGTGTGTGCTCACCGACGCGACGAACCGCACCATCTGCTGGGGGTGGTCCTGGGAGGCGACCAGCGGCAGGGCACAGCGCCAGGCGGGGTGGGCGGGCGTTCTCACGCTCCCGCGCCTGCTCACTCGACACGCGGACAGCATCGGGGTGGAGCCGCTGCCGGAGCTCACGCGGCTGCGTGGCCGGCGTCGCCGGGTCGTGGCAACACCGACCGACGACGGATGGCGGGCGGATGGGGGCGACGGCGACTGCCTCGAGGTGGCGGTGTCCTTCCCGCCGCAGTCGGGGAGCGTTGGGCTGCGTGTTCGGTGCTCACCGGACCGAGTCGAGCACACCACGATCATCCATGACCGCGAGGCGGGCCGACTCACCCTGGAGCGGGATCACGCGAGCCTCGACCCCGAGGCGCACGGCGGCGTCTACGGGGGCGACCTCGAGCTCTCGGCGGACGAGCCGCTCGAGCTGCGCGTGTACGTCGATCGCTCCATCGTTGAGGTCTACGCGAACGGCCGGGCGGTCCTCACGGCGCGTGTGTATCCGGCGCGTCAGGACAGCACGGGCCTCGAAGTGATCGCAGAAGACCCCCCGCCGGCCGACGCGGTTGCGATCTGGGAGCTCGATTCGGTGCTGCCTCAGCGAGAGGCGACCGGCTAGCCGGGCCGGGTCACTCGACCTCGAGCTGCTCCAGCACGAACGCCGGCGGGTGGCTCGGTCCCGTCGCGCAGGTCAGGAGCCGCGCCACGCCCCGCGCAGGGCGGACCGACACCGTCGTCACCGCCACGCGCCCGTCGTCCAGCGCGAAGGTGACGCGGTGGCTGCCGCCGGCAGTGCGCTCGTGGCCCGTGACGCGCAGCCCGTCGAGGTGGTCGTCGAGCAGCTCGCGCCGCATCAGGATCTCGGCCGCCTGCACCGGGAACGGGTGCGGCGAGCGACCACGCAGATGGGGCAGCAGGACCCGCCCCGCCTCGTGCGCCGCGACGGCCCGGCGTGCCGTGTCGGGATCGAGCTGCCCGTAGAACATCCCGTCGGGCAGGCACACCACGTTCGCGGCGAAGCGGTCGCCACCCACGTGCGAGCACTCCCAGACCCGCTCGCCGAGATCCTCGGCCAACGCGCGGGCGACCGGCAGCCCGTACTCGGCACAGCAAGGGTCGTGTCGCCCGTTGGTGCACACGAGATAGACCGGGTCGGCCACCGGCGTCCCGCCGATCGAGTCGCCGTCGGCCAGCGGACCGAGATCGAGATCGAGCAGGTCGCCGGGATCGGCGAGCCGTACCTGCTCGAGCCAGCCGCCACCTCCGACCAGGCTGACGCCGGCGTAGAGCACCCGGGCCGAACCGGTGGTCGCCCGACCCCCTGGGCGCCGGAGCAGCAGCGTCCGGCAGGGCAGCTCGGCCGACAGGCGATGCAGGCGCGCCGCGATCGCCGGGGCCAGGCCCGACTCGGTGATGGCATCGACCCCCCAGGGACCGGGCTGCTCGAGGAGCAGCCATCGGCGTGCCCGCGACGCGGTGCCGAGAACCTCCTCCCCGCAGTCGCGCGAGCTGGTGGCGCAGGTGATCCGTTCAGCCACGCGCACCACCCTCGTGCTGCCCGGTGCGATCGATCATCAGCACGCCTTCGCGTACCAGCCGCCGGCACAGGGTGACCCGGCTGTCCTCGTCGGCGAGGTCCTCGAGCTCGGCGGGGCGCAGCCGCTCGGACGCCACGACCCGGGCGATGACCGGCTCGACGGCGCGTGGCATCCGCAGCCGGCGGTCGGGCAGGACGATCTCGAGGTGCTCCTTCCCGGATTCGAGACGAGGCTCCAGGCCGGGTCGAGCCCGCAGCCAGGTGTCGTCGCCGACGGTGTCGGACACGAACAGGTCGAGCAGCCCGCCGGCGAGGTCGGGCGGCCGACGCGCCCAGAACTCCTCGGCTCCGACCGCCATCCCCTGGGCCGGATCGAGGTGCTGGACGACCGCGTCGAGGTGGCGGGCGAAGTCGTCGGCGAGGGCGCCGGGATCGTCGGCCCACCGGGCCGGCAGCCGTCGGTCGAGCTCCGCGGCCTCGACCGCCCGGGCCACGGCCCGGCCGACGACGTCGCGCCACTGGACGGTCCGTACCCCGATGGTGAGGTGGAGCGAGGGATCGTCCACGGCCTGGGCGGCGTGGCGCGCGCCCGCCGGCAGGTAGAGCACGTCCCCGGCCTCGAGCCACAGCTCCGTGGCGTCGTCGCTGCCGGGCTGCAGCACCCACCGCTTGCGCCCGTGCAGCTGGACCGCGAACACATCGTGCGGGTCCGCATGCGGTCGCAGCCCCGTTGCGACCGGCGGCGTGAGGTAGGCGTTGGCCTGCACCGGGTGGGTGAGACTGAGCTCGAGGTCCCGACACAGCTCGGCAACGGGCTGCCAGGACCGGTGCAGGCCCTGGAGGGCGAGCGTTGCGCCGGCGGACACCTCGCGGTGGACGGCGGCGACGTCGACGAGGTCGTCGACGGGACGGGAACCGATCCGCACCCGGCGGGTGACCTCGTGCTGCGGCAGGGTCCGGCCGTCCCGGACGAGCCGGAACGCCGGCGCGCGCAGCCCGGTGATCGCGACGATGCGGTCGACCGCCGGCACCGACAGCAGGTCGGCGAACGCGTCGGGGTCGCGCGCCGGGAGATGTTCCGGGCGCTGTCCCCAGGACTCCTCCAGGAAGCTTGCCGCGTCTCCGACGAGTCGGCTCAGCGCGGGAGCGTCGACCACCCCGGTCAGGCGTCCTGGGTGTCGGTGCCGTCCGCGTCCGTGCCGTCGGCGTCACCCGCGTCCCCGTCGTGGGTGTCGGTGGAGTCGCCGTCGGTCCCGTCGGCATCCGTCCCGTCGGCGTCGCCGGCGTCGCCGTCACGAGCGTCCGTGGCGTCTCCGTCCTGCACGTCCGCGGTCGGGCCCGCCTCGCTCGACGACGGGATCGTTTCGATGTCCTGGTCGGTCAGTCCCTCGACACGCACTATCCATCCCTCCTGCTGGTCCGTGACGCAAGCGTAGACCCCCGGCAAGATTCCGTCCGACCCTTCCTTCCGCGCTCCGCCCCCCTATCCTCCTACCAGCATCGCATCGCACCCGTCGAGTGGAACTGCACATGCCATCCATCCTGGTCGGAGTCGACGGCTCGCCGGAGTCGAAAAAGGCCCTGGCCTGGGCCATGGACGAGGCGCGCCATATCGACGCCGACGTCACGGTCCTGTACGCCTACGGCGTCCCCGACGACCACGATCCGTACCTGACGGGCAGTCATTTCCCCAGTCAGGCGACCACGCAGAAGCTGGCGGACGAGGCGCAACGGTGGCGTGAGGAACGCAGCCAGGACGCTCACCAGCACGCGGAAGGCGTGATCGCCACGGTCGTCCGCGACGTCGTCGACGACGACGACCGGCACCGGGTGCACGCCGCGGCCATCCCCGGCGGTCACCCGGCACGACGGCTGATCGAACGCTCGGCCAGCGCGGACCTGCTGGTCGTCGGAGCCCGCGGCCGCGGTGGCTTCAAGGGCCTGCGGCTCGGGTCCGTCTCCCAGCAGTGCGTCCGGCACGCCAAGTGCCCGGTCGCCGTCGTGCGCGAGTAGGGCCCCGGCCTTTCAGGGGAGGTACTGCTCGACGAACGAGACGACCGTGCCAGCTTCGATCTGGAGGGTGACCAGCGTGTTGGCGCCCCCGTAGGGCTTCGCCTCGCCGCTCGCGAGGGCGTCGAGGGTGGTGCCGACCAGTTCGCAGCCGGCACTGCAGTCGTAGATCTGGAAGCCCCCGTGACCCGCGACGGGCAGGGTCACGGTCTGGGCCAGGTCCTGGACGTAGACGTCGTTGGGCAGCGTCCCGTCGTCATCCAGCGTCACACCGTCGGCCTTGGCCGCGGCGACGGCGTCCGCGCCCGACAGCACGGCCACCAGGTCGAGGGTCACCTCGGCCGAATCGATCGACACGAGCCGGCCCTGGTATTCACCGTCGGCCAGGGGCGCCGAGGGTGCAGGATCGGTCGGGGTCGGATCCGCAGGCGGCTCGGGAGCGGGCTCGTCGGCCACTGGTGTGGCCGGCTCTGCCACGGGCCCGCCGTCGGTGTCGGGCTCGTCGTCCGGGTCGGACGGTTGGTCGGCCAGCGGGTCGGCTGCCGGCTCCGCGAGGGCGTCGCCGCCGCAGCCGGTGATGAGGATGGTGGCCACCGCGAAGCCGGCCAGGAGGGCACGCGCGGAGGTCTTCGAAGGGCTGGTCATGTCCGGGCTCCAACGGTTGGGGCACGGACCGTGACCGACCTCGGGTCGGGTGGTGCCGCGCCATCTCACCCTCCAGACGCCGACGGGGTCGCAGAGGTTGCCGGACCGCCCCACGACCACGGCGACGTGCACCTTGCGCGCGGACCGGCTCCGCGGTGCCGTTGGGGACGCGGGTTGCCTTCGGGTGCCCGCCCTGATTGCCTCGGCCCCTCCGAGGCACCCGGCCGGCCGTGCCTCACGTGAGGACACGGAGGTCATCCGGTGGATGCCGACCACATCGGACCGGCCGAGGTCCTGGGCGTGCCGATGCTGCCGCCGAGCCGGGTCGCCCGGCTGGGCAACCGGTTCCGGGCCGGCCTCTCCCGCGCGCACCGCTCCACGGCGCCGCCCCCGGCCCGGATCCTCGAGGCCGCGCTGGGGGGCCTCGACCTCGCGGCGCTGGCCGCGATGTGCCGCCTCCGGCTGCCCGACCGGCTCGCCGAGCCCGTGACCTGCGCCGAGCTGGCCGCCGAGCTCGGTGTCGACGAAGGACGGCTGGACCGGCTGGTGCGCTACGCCGACACCCGCGGTTGGCTGCGCGTCGACCGCAAGGGGCGGATCCGGGCGACCCGCGTCACGGCCTTCCTGCGCTCCGACCACCCCGGAGGCTGGCGCGCATGGGTCGAGTTCGCCGCGGGCGGCGAGATCATGGCGGCGCTCCGCGAGATCGACGCGGGACTGGCCGCTGACGGGGACGCGTTCGCGACGGCCAACGGTGCGCCGTTCTTCGCGTGGATGGGTGCCAACCCCGACCGCCACGCCCGGTTCGACGCCGCCATGGCCGCGGGCGGGCGGATGCACGGGCTGACACTGGCCCGCACGCTCGACTGGTCCTCGAGCCGTCGCGTGTGCGACATCGGCGGTGGCGACGGTGCGCTGCTCGGCGTCCTCGTCGCGCAGCATCCCCAGCTCGAAGGCGTCGTGCTCGAGCTGCCAGAGGTGGTGGCCCGAACCCCCGACCGGCCGCGCGTGACCGCCGTCGCCGGCGACGCGTTCACGGCGGTCCCGGCCGGGTGCGACACCTACCTGCTGGTGAATGTCGTCCACGACTGGGACGACGACGCGGTCGTCCGCCTCCTCGAGCGGACGGCGGAGGCTGCTGCCGCGGGCGCCGGCGCCGGCCCCGAGCCACGGGTCGTGATCGTCGACAACGAGGCACATGCCCGCGCACGGGATGACTTCGCCACCCGGGCCGACCTGCTGATGCTGGCACTGACCCCCGGGGGGCGTGAGCGCACCGCCGCCGAGCTGGGTGCCCTCGCC
>CAZSQF010000176.1:0-6722 GCA_964608935.1 uncultured Actinomycetota bacterium
CGATGGGCGTGGTCTTCGCGGGTGACCTGCTCACGCTGTTCGTGTTCTGGGAGATGAAGGCGGTCGCGTCCACGTTCGTGATCCTCGCGCGTCGGGGGGGCAACTCCGGCCGCGCCGGCATGCGCTACCTGTTCGTCCATCTCGTCGGCGGCAAGCTGCTGCTCGCCGGCGTCGTGTGGCACCTCGCCGACACGGGCTCGCTCGCCTTCACCGCCTTCGAGGCGACGCCGGCGACGTCGCTGATGCTGATCGGATTCCTGCTGTCGGCCGCGGTCCCGCCCCTCCACGCCTGGCTGGTCGACGCCTACCCGGAGGCCTCGGTCGTCGGGACCGTGTTCCTGTCGGCCTACACCACCAAGGGCGCCGTCTACGCGCTGGCGCGCGGGTTTCCCGGGTTCGAGGTCCTGGTGTGGCTCGGGGTCGCCATGGCCCTGTACGGGGTCGTCTACGCCGTGCTCGAGAACGACATCCGTCGGCTGCTCGGCTACCACATCATCAGCCAGGTCGGCTACATGGTCGCAGCGGTCGGCATCGGCACCGAGATGGCGATCAACGGCGCCACCGCGCACGCGTTCGCCCACATCCTCTACAAGGGGCTGCTCCTGATGGGGGCGGGCGCGGTGATCTACGCGACCGGCCGCGCCAAGATGACCGAGCTCGGCGGGATCGCCAACCGCCAGCGCGGGGTGCTGCTGCTGTACATGATCGGCGCGGTGTCGATCTCGAGCTTTCCGCTCTTCAGCGGGTTCGTGTCGAAGGAGCTCGCGGTCGAGGCCGCCTACGCCGACGAGCGGGCGCTGGTCGTCCTGCTGCTCAAGATCGCGTCGGTCGGCACGTTCCTGCACACCGGCCTGAAGCTGCCCTACGGCACCTGGTTCGGCACCGAGGGCTTCGGACCACGGCAGAATGCGGGCCACCGCATCCACGTCGGTCCCGTCGCGCCCTCGATGTACGTGGCGATGTCGATCGCGGCGGTGCTCAACTTCGCGATCGGCGTGTACCCCGCCCTGCTGTTCGACGTGCTGCCCTTCGCCGTCGACTACGACCCCTACACGCTGTCCAAGGTGGTCGAGAAGAGCCAGATCCTGCTGTTCACGGCGTTCGGGTTCTGGCTGCTGTTGGCCAAGCTCGAGGCCGACCCGACCATCAGCGTCGACGTCGACTGGCTCTATCGGCGGCTGCCCCGGGTCGTGGTCGCCGGCGTTGGCAACCGGCGCCGAGCACCGCTCGAGCCGGCGCCGGCCCGGCCGGCGCTGTCGCGGGCGCGGACGACCGTGGCCGAACGGCTCGCGCCGACGCCCGCCGATGTCATACCACCCGTGCTGCCCACGTGGGTGCTCGGCATCGCGGTCATGGGCACGGCGGTGCTGCTGCTCGTCCTGAGCCTGGGGAAGATATGAGGATCCTGCGCGAGTTGACGTTGTTCGCCCTCCTGCTGGCGTTCTGGCTGTTGCTGTCGGGCCGGTACAACGCCCTGTTCGTCGGCATGGGCATCGTCTCGGCCGCGATCGCGACCTGGGCCGGTACCCGGTTGGTCGAACGGACGATCGGTCCCGCCGCCGAGCACCCGCGCGTCAACCTGCTCCGGCTCGCGCTCTACCTCGGCTGGCTGTTCGGCCGGATGGTCGCCTCGGCGCTCCAGGTGGCGTGGATCGTGCTCAACCCGCGTGTGCCACCGCGCCCGGGCATCGTCCGCTTCGCGTCCGAGCTGTCGAGCCCGGCTGCGCGCACGGTGCTGGCCAACTCGATCACGCTGGTGCCGGGCACGATGACCCTGGAGATCGACGAGGGTGAGCTGACCGTCCACACCTTCACCCCGGAGGCCGCCGACGACCTCGCCTCTGCCCGGATGCAGAACCGCATCGCCGGCGTGTTCCGCGACGATCCCCAGCACCCACCCGAGATGATGTGGGAGTCCGACGGTTCCGCCTCGACCGGAGGGGACCCGCGATGAGCCCCTTCCTGGTCGCCTTCCTGCTCGTCATGGCGGTGCTGATCGCCACCGGGCTGCACCGCGTCTGGGTCGGCCCCACGGTGTTCGACCGGCTGGTCGCGATCGCGCTGGTGTCGGTGAACGGGGTCGTGGTGATCGTGCTGCTCGGCTTCGCCTTCGGCCGGCCGGCGTTGTTCCTCGACATCGCCCTCGCCTACGCGCTGCTGGCGTTCCTGCTCCCGATCGCGCTCGGGCGCTACTTCGAGCAGCGCGAGCGCGGCGAGGGGGGTGAGCGCCGATGATCCTCGTCTCGTACGTGCTGATGCTCGTCGGGTTGTTCTTCATCGTCGTGAGCGCCATCGGTCTGCTGCGGCTGCCGGAGGTCTACACCCGGGCGCACGCGGTCGCGAAGTCCGAGACGCTCGGCCTCCTCCTGGTGTTCGCGGGCCTGTACTTCCGGCCCGAGCTCGACCTCGCCACGGCTCCGCGCCTCACGTTCGTGATCGTGTTCTCGCTCATCGCGAACCCGACCGCGGTCCACGCGCTCGTGCGCGCGGCCCGCCGTGCCGGCGTCGAGCCGTGGAAGGGCGGCCACGTCCCCGTCTCGGCCGAAGGAGAGGAGGGCCCATGATCGTCGCACTGGACATCGCGCTCTTCGTCATCCTCATCGCCGCGGCCGTGTTGGCCCTGCGGGTGCGTGACCTGCTCACCGCGGTGGCGCTCCTGGCCGGCTACAGCCTGTTCGCCGCGCTGCTGTTCACCGGGGTGGCGGCCCTCGACGTCGCGCTCGTCGAGGCGGCGCTGGGCGCGGGGCTGACCGGTGTGCTGCTGATCATCGCGATCCTGGCGACGACGCGCCGATCCGCGACCAACGAGGATCCGCGGCGGCGATGGACCGTGCTGCCGCTGGTCGCCGCGTTCGTCGCGCTGATGCTGTTCGCCAGCGCCGGGCTCCCCGACCGTGGCGACCCGGAGGGGGCGCACCACACCGGTGTCGCCACCGTGTATCTCGAGAGCTCCCTCGACGACACCGAGACTCCCAACGTGGTCACGGCACTGCTGGCCGACTACCGCTCGCAGGACACGCTCGGCGAGACGCTGGTGATCCTCACCGCGGCGCTGTCCACGGTGCTGGTGCTGATGCGACGTCCCGACGACGAGGAGGAGGGCCCATCATGATGACCGGCGCCTACCCCAGCGAGGTCGTCCGGGTCGTGTGCGCACTGCTGAGCCCGTTCATCGTCCTGTTCGGGCTCTACGTCATCGCGCACGGCCACTACGGGCCGGGAGGCGGGTTCGCCGGCGGCGTGTTCCTCGCCGTCGGCGCGATCCTGCCGCGGCTCACCCTCGACGAGGACCTCGTCTACCGGACCGTCCCGGTCGGGCTCGGACCGATCGCCGGCGCGGTCGGGATGCTGCTGTTCCTGGTCATCGGGGCGATCCCGCTGCTCGGCGGCGGCGCGTTCCTCGACTACGCGGCGTTCGAGGTCCCCGGCGTCGCCCCGAGCCGGCTGCGCTACCTCGGCATCCTGGTCGTCGAGGTCGCGGTCGGGCTCGCGGTGTTCGGGTCGATGCTCACCATCTTCGACGTGCTGACGACGAGGCGCCGATGATCGAGCTGCTGCTGGCGCGCTACGTCTACGCGTTCGTCCTGGCGCTGCTGGCCATCGGCCTCTGGGGCATCCTCGCCAAGGGCAACCTCATCAAGAAGATCGTCGGCATGACGATCTTCCAGACCGCGATCTACCTGTTCTTCATCGAGGGCAGCCTCCAACAGGGGGCGACCGCCCCGATCATCGACCCCACCGTCGGATCGGATCCCACTGCCTACGTCGACCCGCTGCCCCACCTGCTCATCCTCACCGCCATCGTCGTGGGGGTCGGCGTGCTCGGGGTCGCCCTATCGCTGGTGATCCGGATCTACCGCGCACACGGCTCGCTGGACGAGGCGGTCGTGGCCGCCAACCTCGCGGGTCGCACCCCGCCGGGCGGCCGGGACACCGGATCGGACGACTAGGTGGAGTCGCTGCCGATCCTCCTGCTCCTACCGCTCCTCTTCGGGGCGGTGGTCGGCATCCTCGCCGGGATGTGGCGGCCTGCGGCCGCCCAGATCCTCGCCGTGGTGTCGACCGCCATGGCCCTGGTGGCATCCGCGGTCGGCCTCGTCGTGGTCGTGCGCGACGGCCCGATCAGCCACGAGCTCGGGGGGTGGCCGCCGCCGATCGGCATCGAATACGTCCTCGACCCGCTGTCCGCCTACCTCGCCTGCATCATCTCGCTGATCGGGTTGCTGATCACGATCTACCCGGTGGACAGCGCGTTCGATCTTCGCCCCCCGCGCGCGACACCGCTGTACCCACTGGTGCTGTTGCTGCTGGCCGGGCTCATGGGTGTGGTGCTCAGCGGCGACCTGTTCCACCTGTTCGTGTTCCTCGAGATCTATGCGATCGCGACCTACGCCCTCGTGTCGCTCGGGGGCGACCGGGCCGTGTTCGCGAGCCTGCGCTACCTCCTGCTCGGCACGATCGGGTCCGGGCTGTACCTGCTCGGCGTCGGGTTCGTGTACTTCTCGACCGGCACGCTCAACATGGCCGACGTCGCCGGGATGCTGCCCGAGCTCGCCGGCTCCCCGACGATCCTCGGGTCGATGGCGCTCATCGTCATCGGGCTGGCGCTCAAGATGGCGCTGTTCCCCCTCCACGTGTGGCTGCCCGACGCCCACAGCTACTCCCCGACCGGGGTCGCCGCCCTGCTCGCGGCCGTGCAGGTCAAGGCCGGCGCCTACGCGCTCGTGCGCATCCTGTTCGACGTGTACGGGCCCACCTACCGCGGCGACGGCCTGCCGGTCGGTGTCGCGCTGACCTGGTTCGGCGCGGCCGGCATCGTGGTCGGGTCGGTTCTCGCCATCCGCCAGACCGACCTCAAACGGCTGCTGGCCTACTCGACCGTGGCCCAGCTCGGCTACATCGGGCTCGGGATCGGGTTGGCCACGCCCCTGGCGCTGGTCGGAGCGCTGCTGCACGTCCTCAACCATGCCGTGATGAAGAGCGGGCTGTTCCTCGTCGCCGGCGGCATCATCCGGCAGACCGGCCTGAAGGAGATCCCGCGCTTCTCGGGCCTCGGACGCAGGATGCCGCTGACCATGGCCGGCTTCGCGATCGCGGCGATGTCGATGGTCGGGGTGCCCCCGACCGCCGGCTTCTTCTCGAAGTTCTACCTCGTCGTCGGCAGCCTCGACGCGGACGCGTGGCTGCTCGCGGTCGTCATCGTCGCGTCGAGCCTGCTCACGCTGGTGTACTTCCTGCGCCTGTTCGAACAGATCTTCGTGCGGGACCCCGACGAAGCCGTGGTCGCGACCGCCACGGAGCCGGGGATCCGGATCGTCGGGACGGTCGGGGTGCTGGCATTCGCGGTGCTCGCCATCGGCGTCGCCAACGGCGTCATCGTCGGCCGGGTCCTGCTGCCCGTCGCCGAGCGCCTGCTCGGCTGACGACGTCACGTGGACCTCGCCGGGCTGATCGAGCACTGCCTCGCCAAGCGTGGCGCGACCGACGGCTACCCGTTCGGACCGGGCGCCCTGGTCATGAAGGTCGGCGGCAAGATCTTCGCGATCCTCGGGGAGGACGCCGAGCCGCCGACGATCAGCCTCAAGTGCGAGCCGGAGCTGGCGACACTCCTGCGTGACAGCTACGACGCGGTGCGGCCGGGCTACCACCTCGACAAGCGACATTGGATCACCGTCACGCTCGACGGCAGCGTCGGACGAGAGGTGGTCGACTGGATCGACGACTCGTACGACCTCGTCGTCGACGGCCTCCCGAAGCGGGTCCGGCGCGAGCTGTGACCGGAGGTTCGAGGGTCCCGCGCCCGCCCGTCAGCGCCAGCGGGGATGGTCGGGGAACCGGTCGCGGAGGGTGGGGTTGGTCCGGTCGGCGTCGGACAGGATCGGTCGCGCGACCGGCCAGTCGACCGCGAGATCGGGATCGTCCCAGGCGATGGCACCACGGTCGACGTCCGGGCTCCACTCGGCCGACACGTCGTAGAGGTAGTCGGTGTCCACGAGCGTGCAGAAGGCGTTGGCGAGTCCCTCGGCGATGAACAGCCGGACCCGCTGGCCGGGCGGGTCACCCAGCGTGAAGGTGACCACCGCGGCGAAGGTGGGGCTGTCGGGACGGACGTCGGCGACCGCGCAGAAGGCCCGGCCGCGAGCGACATAGACCAGCTTGTCCCACGGCTCCGCGTGGAAGCCCCGGAGCACACCCTCCGTGCTGCGCGAATGGTTGCCCTGTCGCAGGACCGGCTCGCGGCCGAGGGCATCGGCGAGCTCCCCGACCTGGTAGGTCTGCCGGAAGAACCCCCGGTCGTCGTCGTGGGTGTCCCAGCGCACGACGAGCAGCCCGTCGATGGACGTCGGCTCGACCGGCACCTCGCCTCCTCCACGTGCGGCGCGACGTCGTCGGGCCGCCGCAGGCGCCGAACCTAATGGGCGCCCGCTCACCCGTCGTCGATCTCGAGGCTGTCGATCATGAGATCGAGCGTGGCGCGCCGTTCGGCGAGCGTGTCGGCGTCCTCGGCCTGGGTCGCCGCGAGCAGGGTCTGCGCACCGAGATCGACGGCGTAGCGATGGCGCAGGTGCCCCTCGGGAGCTCCCCCGTCCCCGGTGCTCTCGACGAGCATGACGACGGCGACCTTCCCACGGCGATGGGCCGGCGGGGCCTCGTCGGCGCACCACGGGGACGGGGACGGGCACGCGACTCTCGCCCCGGGTCGGCCAAGGTACGGGTCCGCC
>CAZSQF010000177.1:0-6624 GCA_964608935.1 uncultured Actinomycetota bacterium
ATCCTGGCCCTGGTCACCATGCTGGCCGCCACCGAATCCGACCACGACCTGCGCACCATGGTCGCCGTCGGCGCCGCCCCCCGTATGCGCCGCCGGTTCCTCGGCCTGCAGGCCGGCCTGCACGCCCTGGTCGGTGCCGTGCTCGCCCTGCCCCTCGCGGTCGCGCTCGCCTACGCCGCCGTCCGCGCCGAGACCTACATCCCGCGCGGGCTCTTCGGAGCCGTACCAGCCGGTTCGATGTGGCTGGACTGGCCAGCCATGGCGATCGTGCTCGTCGGCGTCCCCACCGTCATCGGCGCGGCCATTTCCCTGCTCGTCCGCTCCGCCCCAACCGTGCCCCCACGCCGGCTCGGCTGACCCGTGGCCCTCGTGGCGCCGGTCACCGGCACGCCTTCGACCGCTGAGCTGCGCCCGGCCCCGGCCGCGGTCGCAACCACACCACCGAGGGGCGGCCCCTGCTCCTCGCTGGTTATCGGCCCGCAGGAGCCTGAACATCGCGCTCCACGACATCGAGCCAGACTGCCGACGGTGGATCACCTCACGGAGGGAGCCATACGCGCCGAGGAGGCAATTGATAACCGCCGGTCTGCACCGTTACAGCGACAGCCCGGACACGGGCGATCTTCGCCGGTGCCGGCATCGTGGTAGTAGGTCCATGGACGCTCCCGGTCGCTATGCCCGGGTCGCCTACGATCGGGGCATGACTTTCGAACGTCTTCACCACGTCCAGTTGGCCATCCCTCCCGAGGGTGAGGACCGCTGTCGGGAGTTCTGGGGTGACGTGCTCGGGTTGGATGAGGTGGATAAGCCGCCAGTGCTGGCGGCCCGGGGAGGCTGTTGGTTCCGCTCTTGCGGGTTCGAGGTCCACCTGGGCGTCGAGGACGACTTTGCTCCCGCCCGCAAGGCGCATCCGGGCATCCTGGTCGACGGCATCGACGCGATCGCCGAGCGGCTGGCTGCCGCCGGTGTGGAGGTTCGGTGGGACCCGCACTTCCCGGGTCATCGACGGTTCTATGCAGACGACCCGTTCGGCAACCGGCTGGAGTTCCTCGAACCAGCCTGACCCGACGGCTACGAACTGCGTGTGGCCTACCTACGAGTGTGGATGACCTCCACCACCGGCGTGCCGAGGCACTCCGGGGTCGGCCCGCAAGCACCCGACCGTATTGGATCCGCCGATCGTCGCGGTCATTGTGGCGTGATGGGCTCGAGGGTTATCGGCCTGATCGGTTGGGAAGAGCGGCCCGATGCCCCAGAAGGCGACAACCTCACCGGAGGTGGTTCGGGCTCACCTCGTCACGGCGCGAGTGTCACGCCGCACCCAGCGGACAAGCCAGAGCGCACTTTGATGCACGGCAACGCCGACGGCCGCGTTGGCAACCGCGAGCAAAGCCGCGGCAAACAGGCCCACCTCTACGCCTATAACCCCGTCGACCACCAAGGTCACCGGCCAGGCGATCGCCGAGCCGATCAAGGCCACCCTCCACCACCGTCCAAGGATCATGCCCCAAAGGATCATGGTGGGGATCATGGTCGCCTCCTATTGGCCTGACGATATCCGGCGGTTCCGATCGCTGCGTGACCGCTTCTGGCTTGGGTGATATCAGCTGCCCGGGCCCTCTGCGGGCATCCCCTCGGACGTTGCTGAGCGCGCCCGGTCCGGTCGGCGGCCGCTCAAGCCGGTCTTTCGTGTCAGGGATTCTGTGCAGAGATCTGCTGGGCTTCCCAGACGCTGTCGATGCGGTTGAAGTGCTCGGCGGGGCACCGTTGCACCGGGTCGCGCCGGATCATCTCGTCGGTCAGCGGGGTCGCCTGGCCGACCGCATCGCCATCGTCGGATGTCTCTCCGGCGGACTGACCCTGAATCCACGGCAGGGTGCTGGTGTCGAACTCGGCTGGGTAGCGCATCAGGAATCCGTAGCGGAACCCGAGCTGCCACGAGTCCTCGACCGCTTCGGCCGTGGCACCGTGGGCACCCGCCTGCTCGAGGGCTTCCTGGATGCAGGAGGCGGCCCGCTGGGCGGCCTGGTCGTACTCGGCGCGGGTGACCTCACGGTCGGCTAGGACATGCCGTTCGAAGTCGGAACCGTCCACGGCGATCTCGGCCAGGACGCGGTCGGTGACAAACTCGGCGCACTGCGGGAACGGCACCTCACGGCCGGATTCCGAGGGTCCGGCGTGGCAGGCTTCCCACTCGGTGGCGAACGGGCCCAGCTCGGCCACCGCCGCTGCGCCGGTGGCGATGGTCAGGGTGGCCACCGCGACGACCAGTCGGCGGCCGACGGTGCGTCGACGCGGCGGGGGGACGCGGTCGGTGGTGGTGGCGGTGACGATCCGGTCGCGGATCGCCTGGGCTGTCGGCGAGTCCGGCGTCGGGTCGAGGTCGGCCGCGGGGTCGTGGCCACGCAGCAGCTGCAGTTCATCGGTCGGTGTGGTCATCGTCCCGCCTCCTCGCTGGTCAGGATCGGAAACGCCGGTGCCTGCTGGTCTGCCACCGCCTGGCGAAATCGTGTCCGGGCACGTTGCAGCCGCTTGCGGGCCGCAGCCGGAGAGATATCCAGCACCGAAGCGATCTCACTCGGGGACAGGCCCTCCCACGCGGCAAGCAGCAGCACCTCACGATCCGGCTCGGCCACCGACCTCAACACCGCCAGAACCTCCGGGTCCACGATGGCGTGACCCGGCTCGTGCGGTCGCGACCGGCCCGCAGCGGCGAACAGACGCCGGGCAAGCTCGCGGCGACGGCCCGCGGCCCGGCGCTGGTTCAACAGCAGTAGCCGGGCCGTACCGAACAGCCACAACCGGGCGGCGTTGCCGTCTGGCAACTCGGACAATCGCCGCCACGCCACCAGGAACGTCTCGGCGACCAGATCCTCGGCATCCTCGAACGTCGGACAGCGCCGCACCGCATACCGGTACAGATCCGGATAGGTCGCCTCGAACAGCCGGTCGAACTGACGCTCCGCCGGGCCCCGACCGTTCTGACCGGCTTCCATCCTCCACCTTCGTGTCCGCGACTCACTCTTACATGTCCGGCACGGCCACGTCTGTGACACCCACCATCCTCGAGGACAGTCGAGAAGGACACACCCCATTTCGCACCGGGTCGCAGCCAGGCACCGCCGTCTTCCCCAACCCCGGCCGGACTGATTGGATCCGCTGCTGAGCATTGTTGCCGGCGGGGCTGCGTCGCGCGTGATACCGCACGCCCCACGTAGTCGCCGACCTCGGTAGCCGCGTTCGGAGGTTTCGTCTCCTTGAGTGGTCGGGGCTGGCCGTCACGAGCCCAGCAGCGGCTCGGGCGTCCAGACCGGCCATCGCGGCGGGTAGTCCGCGACGCCGTAGCGGTACGAGGCGACCTCGTACGGGCCGTCGTCGGCGGCGTTGTCCCAGAAGATCGCCCGGTAGCAGTGGGGCGCGGCCGCGGCGATCAGCGGCCAGATCCGTTCGTAGCGGCTGGCGAGCTTGTCGGCGGGCACGTCGTGCCCGCCGGCGTCGACGCGCTTGGCAACACGGGGGCCCGACAGGCCCAGCGGGATCAGCACGACGTGGAGCACCACGTCGTAGCCGGCGTCGGCGGCGGTGGTCACCAGGTCGACCTTGGACTCGTGCGAGAACACCGTCTCGGCGCAGAAGTCCAGCCGTGCCTCGATCATCGCCCGGCGGGCCTCGGCAGCGATCCGTGCCGCCTCGTGGGAACGTTCGAGCTCCTCGCCAGGGAACCGCTCGCGTGCGATCCGGTCGGCGTTGACGAACGGCAGCCCCGGCCGGGGCGGTCGGATGGCCCGCTCGTACAGGGTGGTCTTGCCGGCACCGTTGGGCCCGGCGATGACGTCGAGGCGGCTCACAGTGTCCGGCGGGTCCCGTCGGCGGCGATCTCGATGAGGTTGCCGTCCTCGTCCAGGGACACAGTGGCGTGCCCTTCGGCGCGGGCCTTGGCACCGAAGGACTGAGCGGCCGCGAGCTCGGAGATGCGGGCGTCGATCAGGCCGTGGGCGACGGTGCGTTCGTCGTCGTCGAGCGCGGAGAACTGCGCCCGCCCAGACACGACGTCCATGATGCGGCGGGTGGCGACCGACCCGGCCCGTTCGACCTGCATGCCGATGCGGGCCCAGTGGGTGATCTGTTCGGCCACGGACCGGTTCTCGGTCGCGGCGACCGTGGTGGCGGTCGCGGCGACGTCGGCCGCGACGCGGGTGGGGGTGGACGGAGCCTTCGCCACGGTAGTCCTTGCTGTATCAGATTGATACAATCGTATCCAGACGATACGCCCTTGTCAGTGGCACATTTCGTCCGCCATCCATCCACCGACGAGCAGCCGGCGGGTCTGGGCCAGCTGACGTCAGTCGACGACCGGGGAGCACGTCACCGAGAACGTGCCCGTACCCGCGATCTCCGCGGGTTCCTCACGCTCGGCGGGAAAGGCGCCGAAGGTGACGTCATCTGGCGGCCGGACTGTCAGCTCGTCGCCGTTGACGGCCGGCATCAGCAGAGGATTGGTGCTGTCTCCCCACAGGTCCTCGACCTGCTGCTGGTCGGTGTCCACGACCCGCTGGGCCTCGTAGCGATCGACTGGAACGCCCGCTGCCAGGTGCACGCTGACGGTGTCGATGATCACGCCGACGGCAAGAACTCGTGACAGCTGCACCTCCCACACCTCGCCGTCAGATCCCGAACCGGCCGCAAGCACGTCCAGAGCGGTCCGCGGTGACCCGTCGGCCGGTGCCTCCGAGTCCGCGTCGAACGCGCATCGCGTCGGCGTCGCGGTTACCGCGATGTCGGCGAACGCCACGTCGACCTTGCCGTCGATGGACTGGTCATGGGCCACCGCAGTGCCGTCATCCGGAGGGGCCGTCGGAGACGCGGTCACAGTTGGCGACACCGCTGCCGAAGGTTCGGTGCCTTCGCCCGCACAGGAGGCAAGTGCCACGGCCGCGAGGATCGGGACGGTCACGGACTTGGTGGCTCTCATGTGCGCTCCTCGTGCCGCCCAACGGCGTCTTGGTCGACAACCTGCGGCGCGGGCACCGACGAGTCCGGCCACGCCCACACCAAGATCGCCGCGCGCCCGATGCGCTGGCCATACCCGCCTCGTACGCCGCAGGGGCAGACGGCGCGCCATCGCCTGGAGCATTATGCCCGAGTTTCCGAACTCCCGGGTGCGTCCGCAACCACGGCTTCCGTGATGATCCAGTCGATGTCACGGCGATGACATCGAGCCGCGTCCAACGTCCACATGGATCGAGGCACAGGTCTTCTTCGGTGGTCGCGTCAACAGCTGACGCCCTCCGCCATCGAACCCGACGAGTCCGAGAGCACGGTTGTACTGCCGGCTATCGAGGTTGCGGGGCGCGCCTGCGTGACCATCGGCGCCATGTGATGCATGCAATCCCCACCGGGGCGGCGAGCAGTGCCCAGCCACTCCGGTACACCGGAGCATCGACGACTGGGGGACCGGCCGAGACAACCGCAGCATCCTCGAGACGTTTCGCACGAGTGCACACGGTGGGGATGGGCTCAGTGAGGTCGATCTCCTCCGTCGCGAGGATGCGCCAGGTCTCGCCGGCGCGGGGCGCAATGCTCCCCGGGGAGATGGCGATGAGCGCTCCCTCGATGGTTGTCTCGGTGTGCACCTGGACGCGCTCGGGACCTGTCCCTTTCACGTACCGGAGGACCTCGAAGGTCGCCGGTGCGGCCAGCGTGCCGTCCGGTGCTGTCGGCCCAGGCTGGGCGACCCCGTCGAGAACCACTGCCGCACCGTCGAACGACAGCAGGCCAGCGCACGTGGTTGCACCCGCCGTGGCGGGGAGTGTCACGGCAACGACGAAAATGGCGCTGAGGACTCCAGCCCACATGACACCGACCTCCAGCTCACTCGTCCCGTGCGACGCCGACCAGCACGCAAGCGTTGCACGCGTTATTCAACCCGGACCAGAGCTTGTGGCGGTCGAGTTGGCCGTGCAGGTTCTGCGGGAGGGACCGCACCCACGCGTTGCGATGGGTTCGGGCGCACATCGAGGCAGAGTGGCCGCGGGCGGATGCCCTACGCGAGGTCGCGGACGACGTCGGCCAGCACGGCCGCGTGGCTTCGGCCCAGGTCCCTGGTGGCCCTCGCCTGCAGCATTGCGTGGGTGGGCGGCGCCTGCACGCCCAACGCTCCAAGAGCCTCATCTTCAACCGCCCGATGTACACGAGGCGGTCGCGCGCCACGTCCGCAGGTAGCTCGCCCCTCTGGACCATCTCGTGGCTGGTGTCGAGGACAAATCGGGTCATGCTGGCGTTCGGCGGGGCGATCGGACGGCGAGCACACGAACGCCGCGCGAGCGTTCCGGCGTGCCGGTCAGCACCCCCCGCCGGGGTTGGGGACGTTGTCGATCGACGGGTCGACCACCTCGATGTGGACGTGGGGCCAGCTCGGGTCGGCGGTGTGGTCGTCGACCTGTGAGGAGAAGGGCAGCACGGTCGGTCGCCCAGCCAGGACGGTGACGCCCGCCTCGACCCGCTGTCCGACGTCGACCCGTTCGCCGTCGATGTGGAGGATCTTGACCTCCCAGCCCGGGTGCCCGTCGGGATCGATGACCACGTAGTCGTCGGAGTGCTCGCAGTACAGGACGTAGGTGCCCG
>CAZSQF010000178.1:0-6594 GCA_964608935.1 uncultured Actinomycetota bacterium
ACCAGCTCCTCGATGACCACGTCGGCGACATCGAGGCCGGTCTGGGGGCGCGACTGGGGCGAGTTCTCGATCTTGGCCAGGAGCAGGGGACGCTCGAGCAGCTCCTCGTCGCCGAGCGGCTCGCCGGTCAGCGGCGACAACGGCCCCATCGGTCCGTCCGGTTCGGGCTCGGGCTCGGGCTCCGGCTCCTCGACGGGGGCGGGCTCGGCGGTCTCCTCCGGCTCCTCGTCGTCGTCCCGGGAGCAGGCGGTGAGGGCGAGCAGTGCAACGAGCAGGGCGGCAAGGACGCGGGCCACGGCGGCATCGGCCTCCGGTCGGGTGGAGCGGGTGCGGGGGAGAAGCGCAAGGTCCTGTTGCGGGCGGGCCGGGCAACCTGGCCCGGTCGCAGCGCAGCGTACCGACACCTGCGGCCACCTCCGAGGACGCCCGGACGGTGGCTTCGGCACCATCGCAACGGCCGCGGTCAGCCGATCAACCCGAGGTAGCGCGCACGGATCTCGTCGGCGACGACACGCCAGTCGTACGCCTCGGCCGTGCGGCGTCCCTCCGTGGCCATGGCCGACCGCAGTGACGGGTTGTCCAGCAGCGACCCCAACGCATCCGTGAGCGCCTTCACGTCGCCCGGAGGCACCAGGCGCGCCTGGACACCGTCATCGGCCACCGAGCGGTAGCCGGGGAGGTCGGACGCGACGACGGGCCGGCCGGCGGCCATCGCCTCGAGCAGGACGATCCCGAAGGACTCGCCACCGAGCGCCGGCGAGACGTAGACGTCGACCGAGCGGTAGAAGCGTGGCAGGTCCTCCTGCTCCACCCGCCCGAGGAACACCACGTCCGCTCGCAGCCGGGCCGGGAGCAGGCCCTGGCACCGCTCGCGCTCGGGTCCCTCGCCGACCACGTACAGGCGGAGGTCCGGTCGGGCCGCCTTGAGCCGCGTGAACGCCCGGACCAGCGGCTCGAGCCCCTTGCGTCGTTCGAGGCGCCCGACGAACAGCAACGTCGGCCGTCCATCCTCGGCGATCTCGGGGAACGGGTCCGCGCCGGCGAAACGGGCAGCGTCCACACCGTTCGGGATCACGTCGAACGTCCTGGGCGGGACGCCGAGGGCCCGGGCGTGGTAGTCGGCGGCAGCGTCGCTGACCGCGATGCAGGCGGCGAGCCGACCCAGCAGGTAGCGCCCCACCGGACGGGCCAGCCGGTAGGCGCGGTCTCGCGTGGACCAGGCGTGGAACGTGCCGACGACGGGTCCGCGGGCACCGCGCACCGCGGCCGGTCCGACCCACGGCACCAGCGGTTCGTGGACATGGACGACGTCTGGATCCGCCGCGCGCAGGGCGGCCACGGTGCGGCGGACGGTCAGGGGCGACACGGCGATCGGGGCGACCGAGTCGTTGAACGGGACCCGCATCGTGGAGCCCACTGACAGGTGGTCGTCGCCACCACCCGGGCCGACCAGGACCACGTCGTCACCGAGCCGGCGCAGGGCCGTCGCCAGATGGCGGACATGCGACTGGACACCGCCGGGAACGGTCAGGTCGTACGGCGAGACCAGCGCGATCCTCACCGCGAGGGACCGTCACTGCGGCTGCGGCGCGACTGCCATTCCTGTGCGGCGAGGGCCTGCCAGTCCTGCCCCGCGTGCCACGCCGACACGACCGGGTGGCCGGGTTCGCGATCGGCGAGCCAGTTCGGCACGAACACGTGCCACTGCTCGGGTGCCCGCGCGATCAGCCGTTCGAGCTCGCGGGCGACGACCTGGGTGCCCTCGCGGATCGACAGATCGCAGATGTCGACCGGCTCCTGGACGGCAGCGTGATAGCCGTCGCCCGCGGTGAGGAACGCCCCGACGGCCACGGGTCGCCCCGTACGACGCGCGAGCGCGGCGGTCCCGGGCGGGAGGCGGCAAGGCTCCCCGAAGAACTCGACGATCGGGCCGCGCCGGGTCAGATCCCGGTCCGCGAGCAGCGTCGCCAGCGCACCGTGGTCACGGATCCGGCGCTCGAGCCGATCGAGCATGTCGCCGCCGCGAACGAGCGGGATGACGTCGATGCCGGCCTGGCGACGCAGCCACACGAACCGTTCGAACAGCCGGCGTGGCTCGACGAGCTCGGCCACGACCACCATCCCCCAGTCGCGTTGGGCGGTGAACAGCGCTCCGAGGTCCCAGGATCCGAGATGGCCGGTGGCGAGCACGCCGCCGCGCCCGCTGTCGCGGAACGCGTCGACATGGTGCAGTCCTTCATCGATCGCGCTCGACACGACCTCCTCCGCCGACATCCGGTGCAGACGGAAGCTGTCGAGCCAGTAGCGGGCGTACGAGACGTAGGCCTCGCGAACGAGCTCGTCGAGGTCGGCCGGCGACGCGCCCGGGACAACTCGGGCGAGGTTGGCCCGTACCTGACGTCGCTGGCGCCCGGACGCGAAGCGGAGCCAGGCACGGCCGACCCGGCGGGGCGCTGCCCGCGCGAGCCGGTCCGGCAGGTGGGCCGCGAACTCCCAGAAGGCCCGGTAGCGCCAGTAGGCCGCGCGCTGCTGCCAGGTCTCGGGCGGTGGCGGCGGCAGCTCGTCGAGCGACGCAGCACGCCTCACGACGTGAGCTCCGGTCCGTCGAGCGGCCTCGACGCAGGGGGCGGCTCCGTGTCGTCGCGCCGGTGCGAGGACGCGTGCTCGTCGATCGCCGGGTCGAAGTTGCGCTCCCCGTAGAAGCGGCGAGCGGCGGCCTTGAAGGCCCGGCTCCACGCGCGGTCATGCAGCGCGAGCTCGAGCAGCTCCTCCGGGATGTCGCGATCGATCTGGCACCACACGTGGTGCACCCGCTGGATCACGGTCACGGTGCCGCCGACGGCCAGCACCCACAGCACGGGCTCGAGCAGCCACCGGTGGAACAGCAGCCCGATGATCAGCAGGACGGCCCGCTCGGCTCGTTCGAGGATGCCGATGGAGCAGCGCAGGTCGATCGCTTCGGCCTTGGCCCGGACGTAGCTGGTGACCTCTGCGCCGACGAGCGCGACCACGACCAGGATGAACAGGCGCGGCTGATCGGCGAGCCACCACGCCAGGCCGCCGAGGATGAGCCCGTCGGAGATCCGGTCGGTGACCGAGTCGTAGAAGCCGCCGAACGGCGTGGACCGGCCGGTGGCACGCGCGACGGCACCGTCGAAGGTGTCCATCAGCCCACCGCCGACCAGGATCGCGCCACCGAGCAGCGGCCGGCCGGTCGCGACCGCCCACGTTGCCGCGGCGGTCAGCACCAGTCCGATCGTGGTGAGCCAGTTCGGCGTGATGCGCGTTCGAGCGATGCCCCGCCCCACCGGGGCGGTCACCGCCTCGACGTAGTCGGGAAATCGCGAACGCAGCGCCAACGCATCTCACCCCTGGTGGACCCGCCACGATAGCGAGCGTGGTCACGACCGCCCGCACGGCGGTCTCACCGCTCGGCGAAGCCTGGCAGCAGCTCCTCGTACATCTCCTCCAGAGCACGGGGCAGCACCCTCGACGCCCCGACCACCGAGATGAAGTTCGTGTCGCCGACCCATCGCGGCACCACGTGCAGATGCAGGTGCTCGGCGATGCCGGCCCCTGCGGCCACCCCCAGGTTCATCCCGAGGTTGATCCCGTCGCAGTCGAGACGATCCTTCAGCGCCCCGACCGCCAGGCGCCCGAGCGCCCACACCTCGTCGACGGCGGGCGGCTCGGCATCGTCGAGCTCCCCGACGTGCGCATAGGTGCACACCATCAGATGCCCGGGGTTGTAGGGGTAGGCGTTGAAGATGACGTAGGCGTGGTCGCCACGGTGCAGGATCAGGCTCTCGCGGTCGCGCGCCGGCGGTCGCGCCGGCAGCACGCAGAACGGGCAGCCCTCGATGGGGTCGTCCCCCGCGAGATACCCGAAGCGCCACGGCGCCCACAGCCGCTGGAGCCGGTCGACGCCGACACCGGGCTGATCGTGACGGGCGTCGCGGTCGTGGGCCTGTCTCGGCTCGTCGGCTCGGTCCACCGCATCTGCTCCTGTCGCGGTCACCAAGGTAGATGCGCGGTCAGCATCGCTGTTTTCCCCAGGCTGTGGCGGATCCGCTCCCGGCCGTGTCACACAGGTGTGAGATACTACCTCCATGACCGAGATGGACTGCACCGTGACAAACAGGGCGGAGGGTGTGTGCGAGGACGTGGTGGCCGAATGCCCCGAGCTCGCGCAGGTTCTCGACCTGTTGGCCACGGTCGACCGCGCCACTGCCGACGCCGTCGAGCTGATCGGTCGGCTCCAGCAGACCGGCGAGGTCGAGGCCGCGACGGGCCTGCCCCTGGAGCTGTGGCTGTCCGTCCGGGGTCGGCGCACCAGGTCCGACCAGCGGATGCTGGCCACCGCCGCCGACACTCTCGCTCGGCTCCCCAACGTCGCCGCCGCGTTCGCGTCGGGGCTCCTGTCGTGGGCCCAGGTCCGGGCCATCGTGCTGAAATGCGAACGCTTGCCCCGTGCGCTGTGCCACGCCGTGGACGAAGCGCTCGCCGACCACCTCCTCGACCTCGCCGACGCCGAGCCGGACGAGGCCGTGCGTCTGGTGTCCCAGGCGCTCGCGACGCTGGGCCCGTCCGTCACCGGCGACGCTCCCCCGGTCGACCCCCGCGAGCGCTTCCTGTGCCTCCAACCCCGCCTCGACGGCACGGGTGGCAGTGTGTACGGCGAGCTCGACGGGATCGGGTTCGCGGTCGTGGACCAGGCCACCGACCCCGGACCCGATCCCGACGGCCCACGGGGTCGGGCACGGGCCGACCGGCTGGTGGACCGCCTCGCCGCGTCACTCGCGCCCGGCGCGCAGGCCACGGATGCCGAGGGCGGCCATCCCGACGACCGGACGGGTCACCGGCCCCCGCTGCCGGTGGCACCCACCCTGCTGCTGACGATGTCGCTGGACAGCCTTCTGGGCCTCGATCGGATGCCGGCCGAGATCCTGACCACGCTCACGGGCGGCCGGCTGAAGGTGTCGTCGGACACGGCCCGTCGGCTGGTCGACGAGGGCGGGGCCGCCGTGCGGAGCATCGTCCTGGACGACACCGGCCGCGCCCTCGGCGTCGGCCGTCGGACGCGGCTGGCACGCGGCTGGCTGCGCGACGCCGTGCTGGCCCTCCGAGCCGTCTGCGGCGAGCCGGGCTGTCGGCGTTCCTCGTTGATCTGCGACGTCGACCACGTCCACGACTGGGACCGGGGCGGAGCGACCGACCTCGACAATCTCCAGCCGCTGTGCGTGCCGGCCAACCGACGCGGCCGGAAGGCGGCCTGGGACATCGAGGCAGCGGACGACGGGACCAGGGTCTGGACGCATCGTCGCTCCGGACTGACGGTGCGCGACCTCCCAGAGACGCGTCGGCTCGGGCTCGCCCGCAAGGACCTGTCCCCAGCGCAGCCAGCGACGCGCGGTGATCCCTCCAGCGGCGCTGACCCACCCGCCTGACCGGGGCGCACAACGACGCGGGGTCGTCAGGGGCGGCGCCCGATCATCAGGCCCCGCCCGCTGGGTCCCTCCTGCCAGGTGACGTCGAGGCCGGCATCCCGCGCCGCAGCCTCCAGGTCGGCATGCGGCACGAGCACGAGCCGGTGGTCCTCACGCTGCACGTCCACGCGCCCGTCCCCCGCCGTGACGAGGACGAGGTCGAGGTGGCTCACGTCGCCGTGCCGGGAGACGGCCGTGACCCGCACGGCGCAGCGATTGCCGTCGGTGGCCTCGATGACCTGCGGCGCGCGGTCGTCGTCCCAGTCGGTGGGATCGACCCAGGGCTCGACCAGGAGCACTCCCCCTGCCGCGGTGTGGTCGGCGAGTCGGGCGACCGTGCGGCGCGCCTCGGCGGCGTCCTCGACGTAGCCGATCGACGAGAACAGGGAGGTCACGACGTCGAACGTGCGCCCGAGGTCCAGGGTGCGTTGGTCACCCACCCGTAGCTCGACGGTGCCGGGCAGCCGTGCCCGGGCGACGTCGAGCATGGCCTCGGAGATGTCGACGCCGACCACCTCGTCCACCTCGGAGGTGACCACACTCAGGTGCCGTCCCGTGCCGCACCCCACGTCGAGCCAGCTCGACGGTGACCGGCCGAGCTGGGCCCGCACGAGCGCGAGGAGGTCGCCCGCCTCCTGCTCGGTGTCGCGTCCCAGCGCCTCGGCGTACAGCGCGTCGTACCAGGCAGCGTGGGCGTCCCCGTACGGGTACACGGCCTAGCCGTCCGGATCCGGGGCACGGCGATCACGGACCTCGGTCGCGACCTCGGCCACGAACTCGTCCACGGGCACACCCTTGCGCTGGGGGCCCTGGTAGGGGCGCACCGCCACCGATCGGGCGGCGACCTCGTCGGCGCCGACCACGACCGCGTAGGGGATCTTGGAGGTCTGCACCGTGCGGATCTTCGCGCCGAGGGTGTCGTCGGAGCCGTCGACCTCGGCGCGCAGCCCTGCGGCGACGAGCGCCGCCAACACCTCCTCGGCATAGTCGATGAAGTCCGGTGCCACCGGCACCACCTGCACCTGCACCGGCGCGAGCCAGGTCGGGAAGGCACCGTTGAACGACTCGACCATGACCGCGAAGAAGCGCTCGATCGAGCCGAACAGGG
>CAZSQF010000179.1:0-6579 GCA_964608935.1 uncultured Actinomycetota bacterium
GTGTGGACCCCGGGCAGCTACGTGGTCCGCGACTACGTCCGGCATGTGCAGTGGATCCGGGCCCGCGACGGAGCTGGGACCGAGGTCGTGCTCGTGCCGGACGGCCACACCGCGTGGCGCGTGGACACCATCGGCGACGGACCGGTCGAGATCGAGCTCGAACTGTACGCGAACGACCTCACCGTGCGCACCAATCACGTCGACGACCATCATGCGCTGCTCGTCCCGGCGGCCAGCTTCCCCTACGTCGAGGGCGGCCAGGACCGACCCCACGAGGTGCACCTGCCGCCGGTCCCGGCCCACCACCGTGTGTGGTCGTTGCTGCCGGCCGGCCCCGAGCCGCACACCTTCGTGGCCGAGCACCACGACCACCTCGTCGACAGCGCGTTCGAGGTCGGTGACCTGCCGGCGGTCGACTACGAGGTGGCGGGGGTCGCGCACACGTTCGTGTGGGCCGGGCACGGCCCCTCCCCCGACCTCGATCGGATCGCCGAGGACGCGGCCGAGATCGGCGCATCCGCCGTCGAGCTGTTCGACGGGGAGCTGCCGGTCGACCGGTACACGTTCCTGTGCACCGCATGGGACCAGGGGGGCGGCGGCCTCGAGCACCGCGACGGCGCGGTCCTCCAGGTCCCGGTGCACACCTTCCACGACACGGATCTCTACGCCCGGTTCCAGTCGCTGGTCGCCCACGAGTACCTGCACCTGTGGAACGTCAAGCGGCTGGTCCCGGCCGCGCTGGTGCGTCCCGACTACCGCCGCCCCACGCACAGCGAGTCCCTGTGGGTCGCCGAGGGGTGGACCGCGTACTACGACGACCTGCTGCCCGTCCGGGCGGGCCTGTGGTCGGTCCGCCGCTTCCTCGATTCGCTGCGCGACACCTGGCGTCGGGTCGAGGACACGCCGGGGGCCGCCATCCAGCCGTTGCGGCGGGCGTCCTACGAGGCCTGGACCAAGCACTACGTCCGGGACGAGAACGCCCCCAACGCCGCCACCGACTACTACGCCCACGGCGGGCTCGTGGCCTGGTACCTCGACCTGCGCCTGCGCGCGGGCGCGCCGGAAACCGACGGGCTGGACGACGCGCTGCGGCTGCTGTGGTCGCGCCACGCCGGGAGCGAGGACGGCTACCGCGAGGACGACGTCGCCGCGGCCCTGAGCGAGGTCGCCGGCGAGGACCTGACCGACCTCCTCGACCGGCTCGTCGGTGGAACCGAGCTGCCGCCCATCGGCACGGTGCTCGGGACGGTCGGGCTGACCACGGCCGTCGAGGACGGGCCGACGCCGCCGCACCTGGGGGTCGTCACCACCGAATCCGACGACGGGGTGACGTTCGCGTCCGTGCTCCGCGACCAGCCGGCGTGGCGTGCCGGGATCACCGGCGGTGACCGCCTGCTCGCGATCGAGGGCACCACCGTCGACCGGGGGCAGCTCGGTCCCGCGCTGCTCGCCCACGACGCCGGCGACCGGGTCGAGGTGACGGTCCGCCGCGGCCCGCGCCTGCTCACCCTGCCGGTCGAGCTCGGCGACCCACGACCGGGCATCCGGCTCATCGCCGACGAGGACGCCACCGACGCCCAGTCAGAGGCGTTCCGCCGCTGGACCGGACGCGCGCTCGATGACGCGTCGCCTCACCGCGGGCTCGTGTCGACGTAGCGCGGATAGGTCGTCCTCGCCGTCGCGACGACCGCCAGGTCGACGTCCAGGGTGATCGCGGGTGCCGTCGCGGTGGTGCGCCCGAGCACGGTGCCCTCCGGGTCGACGATCCAGCTGCCCCCGCCGAACGAGACGGACCCGCTGGCGCCGGCGCGGTTGGCCGACACGGCGTAGGCGCCGGCGGTGATCGCGGCGACGCGGACGGCGGCCTCCCACCGGTCGTTCGACCCGGCTGGCGTCGCGCGCGGAACCGCCAGCAGCTCGGCACCCCGCCGCCCGTGGTCACGCGCGTGCTCGCTGAACCACACCTCGGTGCACACCAGCAGCCCCACCGTGCCCGCCGGTGAGGCCGCGGGGTCGAACCGGGTCGGGCCGCGCTCGTACCAGCTCGCCTCGAAGAAGCCCGGCTCGTCCGGCAGGAAGGTCTTGCGGTGGGTCGCCGTGGTCCCCACCCCCGCGACCCACACGAAGGCCTCGTTGTAGCGCCGACCGTCGTCGACGACCGGGCGGGAGCCGACGACCGTCCCGGCCCCGAGCTCACCGAGACGCTCCAGCCATATCTCGTGCGTCTTGGCCGACTCGTCCCACGCGGCGGGATCGACCTGCGGCGACGCCGGCAGCCACGGGCCGAACGGCATCTCGGGCAGGACGACCAGCTCGGGCCGGTACCGGTCGGCGTGGCGGACCAGCCGTGCCCACTGGGTGTCCAGCGCACCGCCGTCACCGTCGATCTCGCACACCATCACCCGGCTCACGCCGCCTCCCTCGCCGACGGCGGGCACGTTAACCGGCGGCATGGCGCACGGTCCCGGCAGCCACCTCCCACCGCAGGCTCGTCACGGCGCCCGCGAGCCGGTCGTCGTGGGTGACGAGGAGGAGCGCGCCCGGCCAGGAGCCCAGGGCCTGCTCCAGCCGCTCGATCGACGGCAGGTCGAGATGGTTGGTCGGCTCGTCGAGCACGAGCACGCCGGCGCTGCCGCCGAGCAGGCGCGCGAGGGCGAGCTTTCGGGCCTCCCCCGGCGACGGGTCGTCGGTCACGAGCACCCGGTCGGGATCGACACCGAGCAGCGCCAGCACCCCGAGGATCCGGCCGCGGACGTCCGGGGCGAGGGCATGGACGCGGGCCGCCTCTTCCCGGGGGTCGTCGAGCTCCTGCGGGAGCGTGGCCACCTCCTCGCCGGCCGCCTCCAGACGCGCCATCAGCGCCCGCAGCAACGTGGTCTTGCCGGCACCGTTCGCACCGGCGACGTGCACGCGCTCGCCCCGCTGGAGGACGACGTCGACGTCGTGCAGGACCACCTCGCCGCCGGCGTGCGCGACGTCACCGGCCAGGCGCGCGAGCACGGCCCGACGCGACGCGACGTGGTCGAAGCCGACGGCGCCGCCGCGCGCCCGGTCGAGGTCGAACGCGTCCGCGGCCGCCTCGGCCCGGTCGACCCGGGAGCGCATCTGCCGCACCCTGCGGGCCAGCGCCGCCTCCGCCTTGGCCTGGGCGATCTTGCGTCCCGCCTCGCGGGCGTCCGGGTCGCCCGGCCCGGCCAGCCGCCGGGCCCGCCGCGGCCCGGCTTCCGCACCGTGCCGCTCGCGCCGGACGTCGCCGAGCACGCGCTGCTCACGGCGCAGCTGGCGCTGCGCGCGGTCGTGGTCGTCGCGCTCCGCCGCCTCGGCGGCCCGCCAACGGGCCGACGCCTCGCCGTAGGGCCCGGCGTGCAGCTCGAGCCCGTGCCGGTGCAGTCGCAGCGTGCGACCCGTGAGCCGATCGAGGACCGTGCGGTCGTGGCTGACCACGAGCCCGAGCCCCCGGAAGGAGCCCAGCGCGTCGAGGAGCACGTCGCGTGCGTCGGCGTCGAGGTGGTTGGTCGGCTCGTCGAGGAGCAGGAGGTCGGGCTCGGCCGCGAGCGCGGTGGCGACCTGCCATCGCTTGCGCTGGCCGGGCGAGAGCACCGGCCAGCGCGCCTCGAGGTCGTCCGGGTCGAGGTCGAGGCGGCTCCGCAGCCGCTCGGCATGGCCGTCCCAGGTCCAGGCGAACGCCAGCACCTCGGCCGACAGGTCGTCGACCTGCTGGGGGACGGGGGGGCGCCCGGGGGGGTGCCGGTCGCTGGCGCCGGGGGTGGGGACGCGCTCGCCGGCCCGCCGCCGGAGCTGGGTGGTGTGGCCGGCGCGGTGGGCGCCGACGACCCCGACCCACGTGGCGCCGGTGGACGACACGTCGACGTCGACCGCGTCGAACACGGGCGTGGCGGTGGTGTGGGCGTACGCGAGGTCCCGAAGGTGGAACGAGGGCACGGCGATGCTCCGCGTCGGGCCGGCGCGTCGAACGCGCCGGCGACCGGTCGACCGTCGCATGCCCGAGGCGCGCGGTCGCTACAGCTGGTCGCGGACCTCGTCGAGCCGGGCGCGCACCTCGGCGAGCCGTGCGGTCGCGCGTGCGGCGTCGTCGGGGGCGGTCGACGGGCTCTCGAGCCGGTCGGTGAGGAGCTCGACCTCGAGGGTCAGCAGCTCGACCTCGGTCCGGACCTGCTGGAGGGCGTCGAGGCTGCCGAAGGGCCGGGCCACCAGCGCCTCGTGGAGGAGCTTGAGCGCCCGGTCGTCGCGGCGGAGCAGGTCCTCGGTGACCTCGGCCCGGTCGAGCAGCTCGGCGAGGTCGGGGACGGCACGATCGATCGGGAGGCCGAGCAGGACGTCCTCGAGGCGGGCCAGCGCCTCGTCGCGGTCGATCCATTCGGGCTGCCAGGAACCCGACCGGGGGTCGTCGGCGCGGTCCATCCGGCTCCACACCTCCCTCGCGCGTCCCCCTGATCGTACCGGCCGAGGGTCTGCGAGCGCCGCCTTCGCGTCAGGTGCGCTGCGGCAGCCGGCGGTCGAGGAAGTCGGCGACCGCGTCCACGGCCGGGTCGACGAAGCGGTCGACGTCGTAGAGCTCGATGTGCTGCTCGGCGTCGAGCCACACCACCTCGCCGCCCGCCTGTTCGGCCACGCGCTGTGCCCCGTCGGGCCCGCAGTAGTCGTCACGCCGGCCGTGGACCGCCAGCAGCGGCGTCGGCGCGAGCCGCTCCGCCCAGCCCGCCGCGTCGAAGGTGAGCAGCGCGTGGATCGACCGGCGGGTGACGCGGTTCTCCCAGTGGGGCGAGCGCGCACGGTCGGTGCCGTAGTAGGCGTAGGGCTCGGACCCCGGCATGGCGGCCTCGCCGTCGGCCGCGACCGCCGGCAGGTATTCGACCTCGCCGCTGGCGCGCTCCCGCGTGGCGACCTGCGCCAGGTCGGCCAGCACGTTGCGGTAGCCGTCGGCGCCCATGCCGTCCCGGAACGCCGCCGGGTCGTTGAAGCAGCCAGCGACCACGGCGCAGGCGCGCACACGCGGGTCGACGGCGGCGAAGCGCAGCGCGTAGCCGCCCCCGAGGCACACGCCGACCACGGCCAGCCGGTCGGCGTCGATCCGGTCGTGGACCGCGAGCTCCGACAGCGCGTCGCGCAGGTCGGCCAGCTTGCCGCCGGAGTCCTCGTGCTGGCGCGGCCGGCCGCCGGACTCGCCGAAGTTGCGGTGGTCGAACGCGAGCGTCGCGAAGCCCCGCTCGGCCAACCGGTCGGCGTAGATGCCGGTCACCTGCTCCTTGACGCCGGTGAAGGGGCCCGTGAGCACGATGCCGGGGGCGGGCGCGTCGGTGTCGGGGATGCGCAGGTCGCCGGCGAGCTCGACCGTGTCGCTGGTGAACCGGACCCGCGTCGCTTCCATCTCGTCACCCTCCGTCGCCGCCTCGGCCCGTCACGCTACCCGCCGCCGACCTGCGCGCGACGCCGACATCGGGCACCCTTCCCACCGTGGACGAGGTTCCCTCCCCCAAGGAGCTGCGCGGCGCGGCCCGCGCCTGCACGATCCTGGCCTACGCCGCCGGCCTCGCCGGCGTCACCGCCGGCACGCTCGTGCTGCGGGACGGCGACCTCGTGTTCGCCATCATCCTGTGGGTGATCACCTTCGCCGTCGGCGCGGCGTTGATGGGGGTGGCCGTGCTGGTGCGCGCGATGGCCGGCGTGGCGACCCAGATCACGCGGCTCGAATCGGACGTCCGGGTGCTGCTGGGCGACCGTGCCCACGGAGGCACGGCGCCGCCGGGCCCGGAACGCGACCCGTGGCTGCGCCACCCGCCCTACGGCTGACCGCCGTCCCACCACCACGTCGCGAGCGCGACCAGCACCGCCGCGCCGGCGGGAACGATCCAGGCCCACACCGTCGGGGCCATCTCGGGGTCGCGCAGGGCCCGCGTGAGGGTCGCGATGCCGCCCAGCAGGACCGGCAGCGACACCGCCATGAAGGCCCCGGCCGCGATGTCGCGGGGCCACCCCGCGGCCAGGGTGACGACCCCGGCCACCAGCAGCAGCGTCACGACGATGCTGGCCGCCTGCACCGGCCCGGTCCGCAGCACCAGCGGCTCGAACCACGGCGGCTGGAGCGAGGAGAACCCGCCGATGCGGTGGCCGATCGCCGGGAACACCCCCTGGAGGGCGACCGCGGCGGCGGCGACCCACACGACCGGCTGGACCCGGGACCGCACGGTGCGGACACGCCCCGAGCGAGCGCTCCAGGCCAGCGCGCCGGCGCCGGCCAGGAGCAGCCCCGCGGCCACCTCGAGCCCGTGCGTGGTCGCCTGCCCGTCGGCCCCGTGCTGGGCCACGCGGACGATCCGGGCGATCAGCGCCGGCAGCTCGAGCGCGCCGTAGGCGGCGAGCAGCACCACGCCGACCGCGGCACGACGCACCGCGACGAGGAACGCGCCCACCAGTGGCAGGGCCACGGTGCTGAGCTGGAACACCACGTCCTCGGTGGCCAGCTGCGGCGGGTTGAGCAGGTCGCGTAGCGCCAGCCACCCGCGCACGACCAGCACGGCGGTGACCACGGCGCCGAGCGCGGCCAGCACGCCGGCCAGC
>CAZSQF010000180.1:0-6553 GCA_964608935.1 uncultured Actinomycetota bacterium
CCCCGGGCGACTGGCTGACACAAGCGGGCACGGCGCCGCGGGCGCGTACCCGCTCGGTGTCGACGACGTGCCGCGACTGGGGGAGATGCTCGAACGGATCCGGACCGACGACCCGCGGCGCGACGAGCGGGCCGCCCTGGTCGAACGGTTCTTCGGCGACACCACCCCGGGTGCGAGCACCCGCCGCTTCCTCGACGCGGTCAGCGGTATCGTGGCCGACCGCGACCGGCTGGTGGCGGACCGGCGGCCGCGCCGGGACGCCCGAGCCGAGCCGTCGGAGACCCCATGAGCACCAACATCGTCATCCTCGCCGCAGGTGTCGGCTCGCGGCTCGGCAAGCCCATCCCCAAGCCGCTCACGCCGCTCTCGGACGGCGAGACCATTCTCGAGCGGGCCCTGACCCACCTCACGGCCCGGTTCAGCCGGCACTCGGTGCACCTGGTGGTCGGGTTCAAGAAGGACCTGGTGATGGAGGCGGCGCCCGACGTCGGCTTCATCTACAACCAGGCCTACGGCGACACCAACACCTCGAAGAGCCTGTTGAAGGCGCTGACGATCCTCGGGCCGGGCGGCGTGCTGTGGCTCAACGGCGACGTGGTGTTCGACCCGGCCGTCCTCGACGACCTGCTGCCGCACATCGCCATGGACCGCTCGTTCGTGTGCGTCAACACGGCCAAGGTCGGTGACGAGGAGGTCAAGTACACCCTCGACGACCGCGGGCTGATCGCCCAGCTGTCGAAGACGGTCGCCGACGGGGCGCTCGGCGAGGCGGTCGGCATCAACTTCGTGTCGTCGGGCGACCGGTCGCCGTTGACCAAGCGGCTCGACGAGTGCGACGACCAGGACTACTTCGAGCGCGGCATCGAGCTGGCCATCGCCAAGGACGGCATCGAGGTCGAGGCGCTCGACATCTCGCACCGCCCGGTGATGGAGATCGACTTCGCCGAGGACCTCGCCCGCGCCCGCGAGACCTTCTGATCAGTGGCCGTTCCCCGGGAACGACCTCGAATCCCATGATGCGCAAGTCGGCGTCGAGGCCGAGCACGGTACCGTTGTGCGGGTCCGCGTGGCCACGGTTGGTCGCGCCGCACGGGCCGGCGGGGTGCCGCCGGAAGGAGCTCCATGTCCGTCAGCCTGCGCGCCGTCGCCTCGAGGGCGCTGTCCTCGGTCCCGGCCTACCGGGTGCTGCCGCGAAGCTCCGTGCGCACCTACGCCGCCCTGCACTACCACTGGCACAACGCCTCGCCCGACGGGGTTGCCCGGGCGGTCGCGGAGGCCGGTGGGCGCGCGCCGTCCCGCTTCTTCTCCGCCTCCTTCATCGCTGCCCGCTCGGCCTTCCGCGCGGGTCAGGACGACTTCGTCGAGGACACCCTGCGCGAGCTCGCGCGCCGGTTCCCCGACGCGAACGAGATCTACGAGCTGTGGTCGGACCTGGCTGCGTTCCGCGGCGACGTCGAGGCGGCGCTCGTCCACGCCGAACGGGCCCGCCTGCTGGATCCGGCGTCGACGCATGCCTGGTCGCGGGTGGTGCGGTTGACCTACCGGGCCCATGGCGACGAGGTCGGCGACCCCCTCGCCGTCGACGCGGTGGCGCGGTTCCCGCGCTCGCCCTACGTGCTGTGGGCGGTCGGCAAGGCGTGCGACACCGTCGAGCAGTACCGGCGGCTCGTCGACGCCTGGCGCACCCGCGACGAGCGTCCCGACGATCTCCAGCTCGCTGTCCGGCAGCTGGGCACCGCGGCGGCGCGTGCCGGACTCGTCGAGGAGGCGATCGACCTCTACGGGCAGGCGATCACCCAGCTCGCCGCGCGTGAATCCCACGCGGAACCGGTCGCGGAGGCGCAGCTCGAAGGCCGGGGCGCCTGGGCCGCGATCAGGGACCTCGTCGACGTGTTCGACGGCGCCGGCGTGCCGTTCTTCTTCGCCGCCGGGACCGTGCTCGGGCTCGTTCGGGAGGGCCGCCCGCTCGACCTCGACGGCGACATCGACGTCGGCGTGTTCGCGCACGACTGGGACGCCGACGCGCTCCGTGCGATCTTTCGAACCGACCCGCGCTTCGACTTCGACGTCAGCCATCCGCGGACCCACAAGGTCGCGCTGCGCCACCGTGGCGGGTCACCGGTCGACGTGTTCAACTTCTACGAGGAGGACGGCCGGGTCTGGCACGATGCCGTGTTCGTCCGGTGGCACAACACGCCGTTCGGCGTGCAGCGGCGCGACATCGGCGGGCTCAGCCTGCCGCTCCCGGACGACGAGGACCGCTACCTCACCGAGAACTACGGCGACTGGCGCGTCCCCAACCCCGCGTTCGACGCCTTCACCGACGACGCGCCGAACGTCGAGCTGACCTGGCCCGAATACCTCGACCTGCACCTCGTCCGGCGCGCCTACCGCCGCCTCACCTCCGGTGATCGGGAGCGCGCGATCGAGGACCTCATCGCGGCGAACCGCCCCGAGCTCGCCGCGCCGCTCCGTGGCGAGGTCGCACCCACCGGCCCCGCGCACGCTCCCGGTGCCGGAGCGCCCTCCGAGATCCCGGAACGTGATCTGCCCGATCCCGACGAGGTGGTCGCCGCCGCCCGTCGGGCCCGCTCCGAGGGGCAGCGTGACGATGCGATCGCGGTGCTGCGGTCGGCCATCGAGGACGGCAGCTGGCGCTGGGGGCGACTGTGGGGCGAGCTGGTCGCGCTGATGGAGTCCCCGGCGGACTACGCGCCGATCCGTGAGCTGTGGGTGCGCAGCCCGCGCCGCGCCCATGGCAACCCGGCGGTCCTGCGGTCGGTGGCACGGGCGGCGGCCATCGCCGGCGAGCACGACGAGGCACGCGCGATCCTGCGCAAGGCGATCCACCAGGAGGCCAAGGAACGCCGGCGCGTGCGGGCCAGGCTCGGTCGTGCCAAGGCCGGCCTGCGGTCGCGCCTGACGCGCCAGGACGCCGAGCCCCGCCCCTCCGCGGGCTCCTTCGAAAAGAAGGCCGCGACGGCCCTCGAGGACCTCAACCGGGCGCTCGAGGGCCTCGGGGTGCGGTCGTTCCTGATCTCGGGAACGCTGCTCGGCTACGTACGCGAGGCCAACTTCATCCCGTGGGACAAGGACATCGACGTCGGCGTGTTCGCTGAGCAGGTCGACGCCAAGGAGCTCGAGCAGGCGTTCGAACGCGTAGGCGTGTTCACCGTCCGCCGCCTCGACTTCACCACCGACCGGCTGCGGGTCAACCACACCAGCGGTGTGATGATCGACGTGTTCCCCCACTACCTCGACGACGACGGCCGCGTGTGGCACGACGGCACGGCCACGCGGTGGTGGAACTCGCCGTTCGACCTCGAGACGGTCGAGTTCCTCGGCACCGAGCAGGCGGTGCCCGAGGAGCCCGAGCGCTACCTCGACGAGAACTACGGCAACTGGCGCGTGCCCGACCCCCACTTCGACGCCCGGCTCGACGCGCCGAACCTCGAGGTCACCGACGCGGCGTTCCGCGACACGCTGTTCTACTTCGACCTGCTCCGGGCGGTCGCCCAGGGCGATCGTCGCAAGCGCGACCGCTACCGGGCGCTGCTGCGAGGTCTCGGTGAGGGGGACTGGCTCGACCGGCTCTGACCGGTCGAGCACGACTGCTCAACCGCCCGTCACGCCCGATCCGAAGCGCTCGATCCGGCGCAGTGCCGGCCAGCGTCCCCACCCTTCGTCGGGCAGCGCCCACAGGTGCGGCCGGCCCCTCACACCGATGCCGACGTGGATCGGGATCGCGCACGCCTCGTCCATGAGCGGGAAGTGCTCCCGGCCCTCGGCCGGGACGCGCAGCGGGAGGTGCACTCCCTCGTCGTCGGCGAGGTGCATGGACCAGCGCCGGGCCAGTGGTGCGTCCGCCGTCCCGCCCGGTAGGCGGGCTGCCGGCACCGCGGCCTGCCATCCCCCGCCCCGCTGCTCGACGGGCACCGACAGGTGCTCGTCGCTCCAGCGGCACCGCAGCTCGAGCGCGAGCGACCGAGCCAGCTCCGCAGGGTCCCCGCTGCCTCCGATGATGAGGGTGTCCGGATCCGACCCGGCCTCGACCCAGCGCAGCTCCAGCTGTGCCGGGCGCCGCTCGACGACCACCCGCCCACGGACGGTGGGCCGCACGACCACCTCGGTCCGGTCCCCGTCGCCGGCGCCCACACGGGTGGTCTGGAGGTCGGGATGGGCCCGGACCCGACGCGGCTCGCCGTCCGCGACCCGCGACCACAGCTCCCAGCGCCGCGGTCGGTCGTCGAGCGCGCGCGCCAGCGGCATGGCCTCAGTGGCGGGGACGGCGTCGGTGCGGCGTTCGCCACGAGGGGTCTGGAGCCACAGCCGCATCGGGTCGAGGTCGATGCCGGGACTCGGGTCCAGCTTGAGCGCCGCTGCCCCATCCGCACGTGGATGCACTCCGACGAGCCGGGCGTGCACAATCTCCCGACGCAGCTCGAGCCGCTCCGATCGGGTCGCGACGGGAATGAGGTCGGCGTCGTCGTCGATCGGGATGCCGAAGGCGAGGCAGTGGGCGGCAGCAGGCGTGAGCGTCGTGTCCGCCGTCAGCCCCGCCCCGGCCAGCGCCACCTCGATGCGCAGCCTCCAGCGTTCCTCGGTGGCATGGAAGGTCAGGCGGGTCAGGTCGACGGTGGCGGCGAAGTGTCGCCACCCGGAGCGGTGGAGCGGGTGCAGCGCGCGGTCGGGTGGGGGCTCGATCGCGACCCGGCTGCCGACGACCCGGGCACCCGAGCTCGCGCCGATCAGCAGGCCCGCTGCGGTCCAGGGGCCGTCCAGGTCGCTGCGGCCGTCGCGGATACGGACGACCCCCGAGATCGTGGCGTACGGGTTGCCGGCGGTGAGCCCGACCCGGTCGATGCGTGCCTCCACGGTCCTGGACGACGGGAGGCGGTCGCGCAACGCCCGCACGCCGTCGCGACGCGGTGTAGCGGGGCGCCCGTCGGGCCGTGCGAGCTCCGTCCTGGTGCGCAAACGGCCCCACCGGGCCTTGGCCACCACGCGGGTGTCCGGGTCGAGCAGCCGCTCGAGCCGCCGGTGGTCCTCGTCCAGCACGGCCGCATAGACCGACCCCAACAGCGGTCCGACCGCGAACTGCTCCGGTCGGATCTCGAAGCGGGTCAGCAGCCGGCTCGTGCGCGACACCAGCAGGTCGCGGTACTCCTCGTCGGCCTCGGTGTAGAACGGCAGGTAGGTGCGCAGGTCGTGGAGCAGCACCTTCTCGTCGAAGTGCCGGAGCACCTCGGGGACGGGCAGCTCGTCAACCAGCAGCTGGCGAGCCTGTTCGAGCGCGCGGAAGCGGTCCTCGAGCGACTTCCGACGCGCGTCGGGATCGGCGAACTTGCTGTCGGTGATCGAGGTGATCGGGTCGGTGCGGATCCGCCAGTAGTAGAGGACGTCCTCCAGCACGTCGACCTGCCGGGCCCGCACGTGTGCCAGCAGGGACGGGTACAGGTCGTTGATCCACCGGCCCTCCTCGAACGCGAGGTCGTTGCTGGTCCACAGCTCGCGCCGGATGAGCTTGTTCCAGATCGTGGTGTCCCACACGAGCTGTGGCGCCCGTGAGACGTGGGTGGCCCGCTCCGGCTCCGCGCAGGCGTGCCGATGCAGCACCGAGCCGTGCGTCCGGAAGTCCTCCAGCCGCCGCACGTTGCCGCACGCCAGGTCCGAGCCGGTCTCCACGAGGCTGCCGTGGAGGACCTCGAGGTAGCGGGGCGAGAGCCGGTCGTCGGCATCCACGAAGGCGAGGAAGGCGCCGGAGGACAGGTCGGCACCGAGGTTGCGGGCGACGCTGGACCCGCGCCCGCCCCCGTCGATGAGCTGGAAACGACGATCGTCGTCGGCGAGGCGCTGGATCACGTCGGGCGTGTGGTCGGTCGACGCGTCGTCGACGACGAGGACCTCGATGTCGGTGAGGGTCTGGGCTCGCAGATCCCCCAGGAGCGGCCCGAGGTAGTCGCCGACGTCCCGTGCCGGGACGATCACGCTGATCCGTGGCATGCCGCCAGCCTAATTGGTCGGCGGGGAAGAGACTCGCCACTCGCCCGATCAGCTCGCAGGCCCCGTCCGTTCATGGCCCATTGGCTGTGAGGTCGCCGCCCATGACGGCGCGCCGGAACCGATGATGGCCGCGGCGCTGCGGGTACCGTGCCGGGCGTGACCACGCCCCGAACTCCTGCCCAGGCCGTGGACCGCCTACGCGAGCTGGCGGCCTCGGGCGACCTCGACCGCTTCTGCACGGCTCGAGGGCTCCGTATCCTCGTTGCCTTCGGCAGCGCTGTCGACCCGGCCCACGCGTCCGAGGCCAACGACCTCGATCTCGTGGTCGCGTTCGATGCGGACGCCGATGCGGACCTGCCGCGACTGATCGTCGACCTCAGCGAGCTGCTGGGCCTGACCGACCTCGACGTCGTGGACCTCGACGGGGCGGGCCCCGTGCTGCGCCACCGGGCGCTCGTGGCCACCTTGCCGCTGTTCGAGCGCCGGCGCGGCGTCGACGCCGAGTCCCTGCTCGGCGGCGGTCACGGCCAGCGGCAGCCCCACGTAACCG